>CAYLSW010000153.1:0-5623 GCA_964386145.1 uncultured Lentimicrobiaceae bacterium
ATCCCGATTGTTTCCGTTTCTTATCATTACAACAAAGTGATGCCTTTTGATTTGCGGGAAGGTCGGTATTTTACGCAAAATGAAAGTCAGGGTGGCCGGAATTTGGCTATCATCGGTGCGGATGTAGCGAAAAACCTCTTTCCACATGAAGACCCTCTGGAACAAAGCATCAAAATTTTCGGACGCAAATTGCTGATTATAGGGGTGATAAAAAAGAAAGGGGAAAGTATTTTTAGCAATTCTTCCGATAGTTGGGTTATTATTCCCGTCAACTATGCCCGTACTTTGGTGAACCCGCAAAACATCAATGCTTCCATTGTTGTCGTGTCAAAACCCTATGTGAGTGTTGATGCCATGAAAGATGAGCTGACCGGTATCATGCGCTCCATTCGCAAGTTAAAACCCAGGGCCGATGACAATTTTGCCATCAACCAGACCGACATCATTAATAAAGGTTTTGACAAGCTTTTCAGCGTGCTTGCTCTGGTGGGGTGGATTATTGGCGGCTTTTCACTGCTGGTGGGCGGCTTCGGGATTGCTAACATTATGTTTGTATCTGTAAAAGAGCGCACCAGCCAGATTGGCATTCAAAAATCCCTCGGAGCAAAGAAATATTTCATCCTGTTGCAGTTTCTTTTTGAAGCCTTTTTCCTGTCCATCCTCGGTGGAATAGTAGGGTTGTTGTTAGTTTTTGTCATCACTTATGCCAGCTCGTCCCTCGTGGGTTTCACTCTCACCCTGACACTAAAAAATATTATGCTTGGGATTGGCGTTTCCGGATTTATCGGCATCATATCCGGATTTGTTCCTGCCTGGAGCGCTTCCCGTCTTGACCCGGTAGAAGCCATGCGGTCAACTTTCTAAAGAGAGCTATTCATATCTCTCTGTTGCAAAAGCAATTACCTCTCATTATTTTGTTTTATCCTTTCACCCTGGTACGGAAACATTTGAACCTTGTATTATAAAATGTCGTTTCAGAAATTTTCGGATGTCCGGAAGTTATTATTTTTTCTTCATATCGATGAGGTAATCCACATAAAGTTCCCCATTCAGGGAATAATTTTCCGGTATGAGATTCAGGTTGATAAAACAGTAATAGTAAGGTTTTACCTTAGCCCAATCCATAATTCGGGCAGCTGCTTTAAAAGTCCCGCCGGTAGCCAGTATATCATCAACAATCAGAACATGGGTACCCTCCACCAAAGCATCTTTTTTCATTTCAATTACATCTTCACCATACTCTTTATTGAAAGAGGCGGAATAAACATCACCGGGGAGTTTTCCTTTTTTGCGCATGGGGACGAAACCAACACCAAGCTGGTTGGCAATGGCTGTTCCGAGGATAAATCCACGTGCTTCAATACCGGCAACCATGGTAACTTTGTTATGGAAAAAGTCAGCCACGCTGTTTACCACAATTTCCATGGAAAGTTTGCTCATAAACAGCGGGGTGACATCCACAAAACGAATACCTTTGATAGGATAATCATCGTAGAATCGCACCATTCCAGGGAACATGTCTTTTCTGGAATTTTCCAAATAAATCATAATGCTTGCACCTTATTGAATAAATTTTTTCAAGAAACTTTTAACCCTACAAATGTAACTTAAATAGAGCATTCTTTTAGCATTATTAAAGAAAAATATTGGGTATTACATGAGGAAAAGGCTTTTACTCGTCAGAAAACTCCCGGAGTAATTTACGGTATTGTGAGAAGACGCGAGCTCTTGAGACAAAGCCAAGATATTTCCCATCTTTAATAACCGGCAAATTATAGTTTCCGGTATCCTGAAATTTCTTTGCTACATCTTCCATAGTTTCATCGGGACTTACGAGTGGCTCTGGCATATACATCAGCTCATCGACGCGAATAGTATCATAGAGTTCGGGTTTAAAAATAATGTTACGGATATCGTTCATAAAGATGATTCCCTGAAAATTATTATGGTCATCAACCACTGCCACAAGGTTTCTTTCCGAATTTGCCAGTATCTGTACAAGGTCGCCGAGGTTAGCATTTTTGTTGATAGTTCTGAAATTAGTTTCAATAAGGTTTGAAACTTTCATCATTTGCAGCACTGCTTTGTCTTTGTGATGTGTTATTAGTTCACCTTTTTCGGCCAGTCTTTTAGTGTAAATAGAGTGATTTTCAAAGAGGCTGATGGTGAGGTAAGAAAAGATAGCCGTAAAAATAAGGGGTGCGAACAACTGGTAACTACCTGTAAACTCGGCTACAAGAAAAATTCCGGTCAGCGGCGCATGCATAACACCGGCCATAACACCGGCCATCCCCACAAGGCCCATATTTTTTTCAGGTACATTGGCAAAAGGAAGCAGATTGATCATTTTGGCATAAAAGACGCCTGCTACACCGCCCATAAACAGCGATGGGGCAAAAATCCCACCGACTCCGCCACTCGCCCCGGTAGTAGCCATGGCCACCACTTTGAAAACGAGAATGAGAGCCAGAAGCAAAAGCAAGTGCCAAATTCTCCCAGAGGAGGCGATTAAATTTTGATTTACAAGAACGCTGGCGTTACCGGAAATCAGCAAACGCAAAAACTCATAGCCTTCACCGTAAATTGATGGGAAAACATAAATGATTAATCCCAGGACGATCCCTCCTGCCAGCACCTTATCAATCTTCCGCTTAAACTTATCCATCAGATTTTCTATCATAAAAGTCGTTCGGGTGAAGTAGAGCGAAACCAAACCGGTAAAAATACCGAGAAGAGCATAGTAGGGAAGGTTGTCAACCTGATAAGACTGGCTCAGATGAATGGAGAACAATACTTGATTGCCCATCAGAAAATAGGCCATGGATGCTCCAGTAACAGAGGCAATCAGTATGGGAATAAGGCTGGCCATGGTAAGGTCAATCATCAAAATCTCCAAAGAAAAAACCGTTGAGGCAATGGGAGCTTTAAAAATTCCGGCGAGAGCTCCGCTGGCCCCTGCTCCTACCAGAATAATAATTGTTTTCCGGTTCATGTGAAAACGGCGTCCCAAAAAAGAACCAATAGCCCCACCAGTCAGGACAATAGGGGCCTCAAAACCCATGGAGCCACCAAAAGTAATAGTAAAAATACTGGCTATCATCGATGAATACAGATTATGTGAAGGTAATCTGCCAAAAAGTTTGGATATGGCATGAAGAACAATGCTAACACCATGAGACAGTTTATCTTTTACCACATAGTTGGTAAACAAAACCGTAAGCGAAAGCCCGATAAGCGGAAGCGCAAGATAGGCGTAGTACCCTTTTCCAAAGTCAAAACCCTGCGTAACCCATTGATGAGTATAGTAAGCAATATTTTTTAATAAAACAGCGGAGACCCCTCCCCAGACACCAATAACCACACTGAGCAGAAGAACCTCTATTCTTAGTTGCCGGTTGTGGATACTTGTAATTGGTTTTTTTAGTATTTTATGATAAATATCCAATATGTCTTTTTTTAGGACGCCGCAAAAATAGTCATATTCCCGTGTTTTTGTAATTTTTAAAAAAATTTATTATTCTAAATTACAAAATTTGGCATCGGTGCTAAAGGCAAAATAATCAGCGAAATACAAAAATTACTTTTTATTTATTACCATGAATAGGATTGGAAAGGGGCTCTTGTGTGGTTAATCTTCAGAAAACTCCTTGAGCAGCTGGCGGTAATGTGAGAAGACATTGGCGCGTGAGACAAACCCCACATACTTCCCATTATCCAGTACCACAAGGTTGTATTTGCCAGTATGTTGAAATTTGCCGGCCACAGTTTCCATATTGTCGCTTAGCTCCACAATGGTGGACGGGTGAAACATCAAACTCCTGATAGAAACACTCTCATACATTTTCGGTTCAAACATGATATGCCTGATTTGATCCATGACGATGATACCGAAGAAGTTATCATTATCATCCACCACCGGGAAAATATTCCTTTTGGAGTCAGCCACTACTTTAACCAAATCGCCCAGGTTGCCCTCAGGGTGTACTCTGCTAAAATTAGTTTCAATGAGATTTTCAATACTCATCATAATGAGTAGTGCTTTGTCTTTGTGATGCGTAAGCATGTCGCCGTGCTTGGATAACTGAATGGTATAAATAGAGTGGTCCACTATAAGCCGTGTTAAGCCGTAAGAGGTGGTGGCCACGATCATAATGGGAAAAATAAGGGAATAGCCGCCGGTAATTTCGGCAATAAGAAAAATGGCTGTTAGCGGAGCATGCACCACTCCGGCAAGCAATCCGGCCATACCAACCAGCGCAAAGTCGCTTACCGGCAAACTTGCCATGCCAAAAAAATTAAAGGCTTTGGCAAAGAATAGTCCCGTCATGGTTCCAATGAACAAAGTCGGGGCAAAAACGCCGCCTATACCCCCGGCTCTGAAAGTGAGCGATGTAGCCACTACTTTAAAAAGGATGATCCCCAATAGTAAAATCAGCGCAGCGCCTTCGTTACCCTTCAACCCGTAAAAAATACTGTTATCAAAAATAAAACTCAGATCTCCTTTCAGTGCTGTATTTATGGCGTCGTACCCTTCACCATAAAGCGATGGCATGAGAAAAATTAACAATCCCAAAGCAGAGGCGCCAACGAGAAGTTTGGAAAGCCATCCCGGAATTTTATCAAACAGTTTGCCGGTGAGGACGTAACCTTTAATATAATAAATTGAGATGAGCGCACAAAAGATACCCAGAGCGAAATAATAAACCGTATCGGACAGATTAAACCGATAGACAACCTGAAACGGGTAAAGGACATCTTGTCCAAGGAAAGCATAGGAAGTCAGTGCAGCTACGATGGAAGCAAGTAACAACGGGACCAAAGAGCTCATGGTCATATCGAAAAGAATGACCTCAAGAGCAAACACAATGGCAGCAATGGGAGCTTTAAAAATGGCCGACATAGCAGCTGCCGAAGCAAATCCCAGCACGGCAACCACCTGTTTATAATTCAGCCCTAGGTTTTTTGCAATAAATGAACCGACTGCTGCTCCGGTGACCACAGTGGGGCCCTCCAGCCCCACCGAACCGCCAAAACCAACCGTAATCGTACTTGTAATTATGGAGGAGAAAATATTGTGCGGTTTGATAATTCCATGGTTTCGCGAAATAGAATACAACACATTGGGAATACCATCGCGTACAGGTTTGCGAAGTACATACTTTATGAAAAGCAGCACCAGCAAAAGCCCTATTGCCGGATAAACCACATATAAATAATTGGAATAATTTATTTCGAAGCCGCCGGTGAGCAGTCTTTTTATGAAAAAAACGAGGTTTTTCATAATGACAGCAATCATTCCGGCCAAAAATCCCACCACAATGCTGAGAATGATCATCAACTGTTTGTCGGGAATTTTTCTGCTGAGAATAAGTAACCGGTCTGCGAGTTTTCTTTTTCTTTTCATGGTCAGGGAGCAAAAGTAAAAAGATTCAGCCTTTTTTAGCGCTTCGCGGGAAAAAAATTCCCTTTATTTGAAATAGCAGTCAACTTCTTATGGTTTGTGACGAAATAAAGTGGCGGGAATCGACGAAGTAATTTTGGAGGTTTTCAAGGCAGGGCGGAACATTAAAAAAATGTTTAGTAAACATTTTTAGCGAACGAGCCAGCTTGCAGGAAAGGGTTG
>CAYLSW010000154.1:0-4163 GCA_964386145.1 uncultured Lentimicrobiaceae bacterium
CAGTATCCGGCTGCCGCGAATGTTCCGGATGATAACAGATCCGTAACAGTTCGCGTATATACCAATGTAACACCTTCTGCCGAAGAGCATTTTTATGTCCGGTATTCTACCGATGACTGGACTACTTCTTCCATTGTTGCAGTGAGTTTTAGCACTTCCTACGGTTCGGCCATTCTTCCGGCGCAAAGTAACGGTACCACGGTAAGTTATTATGTTTTTTCCACAACGGTTTTGAATCCCGTTGCCGATTATGATTTGTTGACGATTAATTATGATAACAATGGTGGGGCTAACTACTCCTACACAATCAAATACGGAACCGCACAAGCCGGAAACTGGAATGTTGCCGCTACCTGGAATGCCGGTGTTGTACCTCCAGACGGCAGTGATGTGATCATTGAACATGCGGTTACTGTTACCGATGCGGTTTCTTCTCCTGCCGTATGTAATGATCTAACCATCAGTGCAGTGGCTTCGCTTACTGTTAGCGTTGGCGACGGTTTGACGGTAAACGGTAATTTAACCAACAATTCTTTCGCAGCTGATTTGACAGTTTCTTCCGATGCCACGGGCAACGGCTCTCTTATTGTGAGCGGTACGGCTACCGGAAGTGCAACGGTTCAAAGGTATATCCCGGGATGGACTTCGGCAAGCGATGGATGGCACCTGATTTCTGCTCCTGTAACTAATTTTGCTATTTCCGGGTCTGACTTTGTACCAACATCAGGTGTTGATGACTTATTTGAATATGACGAAACGGCCGCTACGAATAGTTGGTTAAATTATAATGGTGGAACATTTGGCGATACGCAATTTGAAGTCGGGAAAGGTTATCTCGCGGCTTACAAACTGTCAGCCACCAAAACCTTTACCGGTGTTATCAATGTGGGAACGGTAACCAAAGGCAGTTTGAGTTATACTCCGGGATCGCCTAATGAAGGTTGGAATTTACTCGGTAATCCTTATACCTCTGCCATTGACTGGGATTTGATAACCAAAAGTTCAAATGTGGATGGGGCGGTTTACCTGTTGCAGGCAGGTACGGGTTCTTATATTTCATGGAATGGAACAACAGGCGATCTGACTGATGGAATCATTCCTGCCTCAAATGGTTATTTTGTACATGTTACGGCAACCGGCCAGAGTGTCACTATGGAAACAGCCGATCAGTTGCATAGTAGTCTATCCAGTTACAAAGACAGCAAAGAGTCGGCACCGGAAACATTTGTAATGACAGTGAGCGGGACAAACGGAGAAAGCAATGAATATATTCAGTTTCGCGATGATGCTACCACAGGTTTCGACCATGCCATTGATGCTTACAAACTGTTCGGTTTTTCCGTAGCTCCCCAGATTTACACTTCCGATGGGAAAAATCTTTACAGTATTAATTGTCTGCCTTTAGACATTAGTAATTATAACCTCCCGGTAAGTGTTAAATTTTCTGCTTCCGGCAAGTATAAACTTACTTTCAGCGGAATAAACGGGGTGAAAAATTATGACATTAAGCTGGAAGACCTGCAAACACATGAAATCATCCCGGTAAATGCAGGAACAAGCTATTCTTTCAGTTTTAAAAAAGATGATGATCCCAACCGTTTCGTCCTCCAT
Organism: uncultured Lentimicrobiaceae bacterium; assembly: GCA_964386145.1. GTDB lineage: Bacteria > Bacteroidota > Bacteroidia > Bacteroidales > F082 > Sulfidibacterium. The sequence continues at coordinate 1,612 of CAYLSW010000154.1, forward strand.
ATCAACGGTGTTACGGCGGTTCCATCGCTGAACAAAACCGATGAAATTCAGGTTTTTTCCAACGGTAACACGGTTTATCTGATCGCTTCGGGACAAAAAAATCTTGAAGGAAAAGTTTCTGTGCTCAACATGCTGGGGCAGGTGGTCTATTCCGGCGTACTAAACGGTGCTAACCGTCAGCAAATAAGCCTAGACCGCCGGACGGGTATTTACTTTGTCAGGTTGGAAGAAAACAACCGTGTGGTCACCAAAAAAGTATTCATAAAATAGCGTAGTAGCGCTATGAAAAAGATACAAAAATTAGTCTTAGGGACTTTTTTCGCATTGTTTCTGATAATGGCCCAAAACAGTTTTGCGGGAACTACTCCGTCCTTTTCCCGGGAGTCGATCCGGACAACCGGAGACCAGCCCGGTGCATCGTGCGCTGTTGCTCAACATGGTAGTGTCGGCTTGTTTATCCTGCTCGGTTTGGGAGCAGTGTATGGGGTTAAAAAGATGTACGATTACAGGAAATCATTGCTGAAAGAGCAGAGTGGGGGAATGGCGAATGACACGTGACGAGATCGCTGCACAGGAGAAAAGGTTATTCATGGTACAAAGGGAGGCTTGAAGCGGGGTTATACATGTGTTAAGTGGATATCCTGGTTTACTTTTTATCGAATTTTTTAAGAGAGTTTATTGAGTTCCGCTTATCTTTTTCCGATAAAATCAAAGTAATCTTTCAAAACCTGTGCATTTTCTGCTTCGGTGGTGAAAATTTCCAGTAATGCCGGACGTCTGTCTTCGGCATAAAATTCCGGCAGATGGCTTTTTAGTTCGGTTTCGTTTTCCGCTTTGAGATAACGGATAGAAAAGGCTCTGGCCACCATTTCCACTTTCCAGTGGTGTGTGGCGGCAAAAAATTTTTCTCGTTGTGCGCTGGTGTCCGGACCCGGGATAAAGCGGAAAATGTCACCGCCACCATTATTGATAACGATGATTTTCAGGTTAGGAGTCAGGTTGTGGTTCATTAGGGCGTTAGAGTCGTAGAAAAAACCGAGGTCTCCGGTGATAATCGTATTTATTTTTTCTTTTACAGCAAAAGCGGCACCTGCAGCTGTTGAGACCTGTCCGTCGATACCACTCACCCCGCGGTTGGAGCGATAATGAAATTTAGGAAGGCTTCCGAAAAGCTGGGTATAGCGTACAGGTGTGCTGTTTCCCAAATGCAAAAGACTGTTTCCTGGTATTTCGCGAAGTAAAAGTTCATACACTTTCAGGTCGCACCAGCCGGTTTTTGTTAGAAAGGCTTTCCTTTTCTGTAGAACCTGCTCTTTGTGCCTTTGCCAGAAAGCACGGTATTTTCCGTCATTTTCCGTCAGCCTGTCTATTTCCCGTGTGAGAAAATCAACTGCATCCGCCCTGATAACGCCGGTCAGGCAAAAATAGGTATCTCTTTTTTCTCCTGAAGGGGAAATGTGCCAGTGATGTTTGGCCGGATGTGCCCGCAACAGTTTTTTGATTTTTTTCGACACGATGGAGGTACCGAAAGTAATCAGCAACTCAGGTTGAAAGTCGGCCATCTCTTCCTCCGGAATCTCCGTGATGAGATTATCAATTTCATCCATAAAATCAGACGCATGCAGGTTGGAAGTGGTCTCTGTCAACACAGCAACTTGTGGCAAACCGGATAAATGGCTTAAAATGGTATTCAGCTTTTCTGAAAACTTTCCCTGGCCAGCAATGATGAGTGTTTTCCGGCTTTTGCGCCAATGCTTCAAAAAAGTTCTACGAAAGTCTTCCTCTACGGGTGGAAAACCAGCGAAGGTATTCACGATTTTACCCGCAACCACCCCTTCCGCCTGTCCGTACAACGGCTCATCAAAAGGAATGTTGATGTGCACCGGACCGGGTTCCGGAAATTGCGTTTGGTCTATGGCTTCGTTGATGAGTAGTATTGCTTTTTCTTTATCTGCCTCCGAAGTTATTTCGAGCGGCAGCGAATAGGATTTTTTGATATAATTGGCAAAAACATCTTTCTGCCGGATGGTTTGCCCGTCGCCCACGTCGATGAGATGAGGCGGACGGTCGGCAGTGAGAATGAGCAATGGAATTTTCTGATAATAGGCTTCGGCAATGGCTGATGCATAATTGAGTCCTGCACTTCCTGATGTACAGGCGATGGCCGCTGCCCGTTGCTTTTGCTGAGCCATTCCAAGGGCAAAAAAGGCAGCGCTGCGTTCATCTACCACACTTATCGGCTGGATATCAGGATGCTGAGTAAAGGCAATGATGATGGGCGCATTGCGCGAACCGGGAGACAGTACAATTTCCCGCAGACCTTTTTTTACGAATATGTCCGACAGCAGGCTGATAGTTTTTTTATCTGAAGTCATGGGGCAAAGTTGCGTAATTTTTCCACAACCGACAAGATGGTGGCTGATTTGTCTTCCGTTTCCTGCCACTCTTTTTCCGGGTTGGAAGCCGCAGTAAGTCCGCCACCTACATAAAGCTCAATTTTATCTTTTAAAATGCGGGCACACCGCAGGTTTACAAAAAGAGATGCCCTGTTT
>CAYLSW010000154.1:4263-5557 GCA_964386145.1 uncultured Lentimicrobiaceae bacterium
CGTTTTTTTTATCTGTTCCTCCACAAAATCTGTTACAAAAGCCTGTTCTCCTTTCTCTTTTTCTTCCCAATACAACGGCTTATCATCAAGAGGTCGTTTTTGTGTTCCGGCCAACGCCATAGTTTCGAAAAAGTCGCCGTTGCGCCTTAGCAACATTTCCGGAGTGGCTCCTGTCCAGATTCCTTCACCGGGCAGATGAAAAAGATAAACAAAAGCGTCAGGATAGCTTTGGCGGAAAGCATCAAAAAACATATCGAAATCGAAATTCAGAGGTAATAATTTCTCTATAACCCTGGTGAGAACGACTTTCCTGACTTCACCGCTTTTAATCTTTGAAATTAAAATATTCGCCTGTTGCAGGTAGGCTTCTTTGGAAGCAATCAGGTTATTTTCTGGCGGCAACAATAGTTCGTTATCAGGAAAATTAGCGAGAGAAGCCGGTAACTTTTTTCTTTCTTCCTCATTCCGAACCGTGATATCTGGTTTTACAATAAAAGCTTTTCCGGTTTTGAAAGCATCGAAAGAGGCAATGACAAAGCCCTTTTGCTGTTCCAAATCTCTCAATGAAAACTGCCGTATTTCACGTGACTTCTGCACTATAATAATGGGTTCTTTTTCGTCCGGGAGACGATAAACAACGAAAGGCAGGTTCCTGGTAAGTAGCTGGTGGATAAGCATAGTGCTGTTATCGTTAAATCAGATGCAGACAGGTTTATTTATTGCCAGGTTCTTTTTTCTTCACCACGAATATGGACACACGGCAGGTAGATATCAAACGACCCTGCTCATCTTTTATGTCCACATTCCAGATATGGGAACTTCGTCCGTGGTGTATAATCGCCGCCTCGCCTATGACGTAGCCGCTGCGGGCGCTACGCACATGATCAGCAGAAACATGCTGCCCTTTAACATCGAATTTTTCGCGGTCAACCATCAGTGCAGAGCCAATGCTGGCCAATGTTTCGGCCAATGCCAGCGTAGCCCCGCCGTGTAGAATCCGCATAGGCTGAGATGTCCGTTCGTCCACCGGCATACGTGCTTTCATATATCCCGTTCGTGCCTCAAGATACTCTATCCCGAGCTGTTCCATGAGCGTCCCTTTGTTCATCTTGGAAAGCTCCTCTATGCTAAAAATCGCTTCTTCCATATCTTTCAATTTAAAAAGCAAAGATAAGGTTTTCCTACCCCCGCTTCAGGCGTCCACGCCTGAAGTTTTTCTTTGTTTCACTAAGCCTCCACGCCTGTACCCTCGCTTCAGGCGTCCACGCCTGAAGTTCTTCTTTATTTTATCAGG
>CAYLSW010000155.1:0-5554 GCA_964386145.1 uncultured Lentimicrobiaceae bacterium
CCCATCCTTTCTCTATTGCCGGTGGCAGATAAAAGTCATCTGCTTTTCCGGTAAAAATTTCGTATGGCCGGCCATCGAGTTTTCCCACTACGGCTATCCATTTCTCATAGTTATTTTGAAAACGAAGAACATTGGCTTCTAAAACTTTGGGTCTCTGAGGCGCGCTGGTCTCTTTAAATGCATTTTCTTCTTTTTTATTACTCACCAGCACTCCGGCACGGGAACCTTCACGGTAAATAGTCATTCCCTTACATCCGCTTTCCCAGGCAGTCATGTAAATGTCACTGACCATATCTTCCGACACGTTTTCGGGAATATTGACCGTAACACTAATGGAATGATCCACCCACTGCTGGATTCTTCCCTGCATTTTCACTTTACTTACCCAATTGATATCGGCTGAAGTTGCTTTATAATAAGGTGATTTTTTAATGATCTCCTGCAACTGTTCGTCCGGGAGGTTTTTCACCTCGTCCACATTATAATTATTCAATTGTAACCACACCTCAAACTTGGGATGAAACACATTGTACTCTTCCCAGGCATCGCCAACCTCATCCACAAAACCAACTGTTACGTTTCTATCGTTTGGATTCACTTTTCGCCGCCGTTTATAAGAGACCATAAAAACGGGTTCTATACCGGAAGTAGTTTGAGTACAAATACTTACGCTGCCGGTGGGGGCGATGGTAAGCATTGAAATATTGCGTCTTCCCACCCGTTTCATTTTCTCATACAGGTTGGGTGCATTTTCTTTAATACGGTTGATAAACGGGTTGTCAAGTTCGCGTTCCGTTTCGTAAATGGGGAAGCTTCCCCGTTCTTCTGCGAGGTCAACAGAGCTGCTGTAAACTTCAAGAGCCAACAAGCGGTGAACTTCTACGGAGAAGTTAATGGCACTGTCCGAACCATACCTGAAATTGAGTGCGGCAAGCATATCACCTTCGGCGGTGATACCAATGCCTGTGCGGCGTCCCTGCAACGATTTTTTACGAATTTTCATCCAAAGCCGGCGTTCGGTATATTTTATCTCCTCCGACTCGGGGTCAGCATCTATTTTAGCAAGAATAGCCTCCACTTTTTCCACTTCAAGGTCCACAATATCATCCATCATCCGATGGGCAATGTGCACATGTTTGCTAAACAAGTCGCCGTTGAAATAAGCCTTGTCGGTAAACGGATTTTCTACATAGCTGTAAAGGTTTATAGCGAGCAGGCGGCACGAGTCGTAAGGGCAAAGTGGAATTTCGCCGCAGGGGTTGGTCGAGACCGTTCGAAATCCTTTGTCGGCATAACAGTCGGGAATAGACTCACGAATAACCGTATCCCAGAACAGAATTCCGGGTTCAGCCGAAGACCAGGCGTTGTGTACGATTTTTCCCCACAGATTCCGGGCATTTATTTCCTTTTTGTATTTGGGTTCCTGAGCGTTTACGGGGTATTGCTGAATGTAGGATGAATTATTTTTAACTGCCTGCATAAACTCATCATCCAGTTTCACGGAGATGTTGGCACCCGTTACTTTTCCCTGTTCCATTTTTGCATCAATAAAACTTTCCGAATCGGGATGTTTTATGCCGATGCTGAGCATGAGTGCCCCACGCCGGCCATCCTGTGCTACTTCGCGCGTGGAGTTGGAATAGCGTTCCATAAAAGGAACCACTCCGGTGGAGGTGAGGGCAGTATTTTTTACCGGGCTTCCTTTGGGACGGATATGGGTGAGATCGTGTCCTACGCCGCCGCGGCGTTTCATAAGCTGTACCTGCTCCTGGTCTATTTTCAAAATGCCGCCATAGGAGTCGGAATCACCATCGTTGCCAATGACAAAACAATTTGATAAAGAGGATATTTGATGTTTATTGCCGATACCGGCCATGGGGCTGCCTGCCGGGATGATGTATTTAAACTTACGGAGTACTTCGTAAATTTCGTCTTCCGACAAAGGATTTGGATATTTTTGCTCAATACGTGCAATTTCACGGGCAATACGCCGGTGCATCTGATCGGGGGTTTTTTCGTAAATGTTCCCCATGCTGTCTTTCAGGGCATACTTGTTAGCCCATACGCCGGCTGCCAGACTGTCTCCTTCGAAATATTCGGTAGAAGCTTTCAAGACTTCATCAAACGAATAAGGTGTTTCCTGATTTTCCCGGGGCTTCTGTGCCAAACTTTCTGCTAAAGCAGAACTTTTCAAATCTAACTTGGCTATGGTCATATTCAACATTCCTTCACTTGCTATTTTATTCTTTTTCCTCTCTTCAAGTACCTTATCGTAAAACCCTTTTTCCTGCTCGGCTTTCTCTGTTTTTAATGAAGAATTATGCTCCGTCTCATTATCAAACTTAAAGAGTAAATCGTTTTCCATAGTCGTAACAACGCTTATTTTTATTATATAACTAACTAAATTTTAAGATACTAAACTCTAATGGGAGTTTGTGTGAATCTTTTGCAATGTACAATACAAATGCACATGGTCTGTTGGGAATTTATTAACATAGCATCGTGAATAAAAAAATAAGAACCAGTAGTTTAATAGTTTAGCTTAGAATAACTCTGTGTATAATTGAATTTTTTTTTTTTGGCACAGTTTTAAGTATAATGAGATACGGTAAGGTCTTATTTTGGCAGAAGCAACCTGAGCGCAATGAGGGCAAGGATGACAGCCAAAACTTTTCTCAAAATAATTTCAGGAATGTGCAATGTCAGTTTTGAACCGAAATATCCTCCAATAAGAAAAGCCACGGCAATAACCATCGCATATTTCCAGTTGAGGGCTCCTGCTTTATAATAATTGTAAGCGGCAAGCAGACCGATGGGTGGCAACATGACGGCAAGACTGGTTCCCTGTGCTTCATACTGATGCATTCCCAGTAGAAAAATAAGAGAAGGAATAATGACAATGGCACCTCCAATACCAATCAGACCACTGAATAAACCGGCAACCAACCCAATCAGGATGAGAATGATAAGAACTGTTAATGTCATCTTTTGCATATTTAAAAATCAAGATTAAATGACCAGTACCATATTGGTTTTGGTGTAACCACACCATCCTGTACTCCCCAGGCAATGTCGGTACGCAGGAAATAACCGAAAATACTTAATCGGAATCCGAAACCAAATCCTTCCACGATGGGATTTCTTTGAGTTTGCACAACAGCATGGATGGGGCCGTTGTTGATGGTGTTGGTAAAAAGCGTATTTCCTTTGGAATAAGGCGTTCGCCCTGTCCAGGCTGTGCCCACATCGGCAAAGGTGACCACCTGAAAATTTCGCAGCATTTTGGAACTGATGGGCGTTTCCGAAAACATTTGAAACAGCGGCATACGCAATTCAGTATTGAGCAACAGAAATGAATTTCCGTTTCTAATATTTTGCGAGAAACCACGCATATTCACCGCCAGTGCCCGATAAGCATAATGTTGGTTTGGGTCAACGGGCGTAGTCTTGTTGTATTTGGGGTTGAGCCAGTTATCCACGCCACCCATAAAATAAATCAGCCGGTCGGTTCCCCCTGACGAACTTCCTGCAAGTCGTGCGGCAAGGATAAATTTCCGGTAAATCCGGTAGTAATAACGATAATCAAATCCGGCCACAAACAAATTGTGATTTCGCTTGTTTAACAGCTGGTTATATTCAACAAAGACTTTCCAACGTGAGCCTGTGTAAAGGTTCAGGCCAAGTCTTTTTGTCCCATCGTACACGAGTGAAGTGGTCAGGCCAACCCAGTTTTCAAACTGTGTGGGTGTATTCAATGAAACGGGGTCGGTAGCCGTTTGCACAAACATGTTGCTGCGGAAGTGTGCTATGCCATGGATACTCAGGTTCTCATTAAAAGGCCACGTCAGGATGTAATATAGTTCATGTGAATGAATTTTTCCAAGAAAATAACGGTTGCTTTGCGTTACGGTGTTCCGGTGAAAAAGAATCTCACGGTTCAGCCGTTTTTTGTAGTTAGCATAACTAAAGGTGTATTCGTTATCGACAAAATTGGAATTTAACCGTATTCCGCCAATGATTCGGTGGTCTTCCATTAAATCGGAAATCCCCAGTTTATAGCCGAGGTTAATGGGCGTGTAATTTGCCGGCGCTCCACTTGTATAAGGTTGATAATACGTGGCGAGGTAGTTGTAGTTAAACTGGGTAACCATCCCGTTAAGAGCGTATTCGGTATAATAGTTTCTTCTTTTGGGGAAAATGAAATGTCCGTTTTCATCTCGGTAGCCTCCCGTTCCCGATGCTTCTCCCAAAATACCACCATAGAGGCCTTTGTTCTGTTTGGAAGGTGCTCTGGCGACAATTTCCCGGTTGTTTTTGTCGAGATAAAGCATTCGGAAATACTTACGTTGCCAGCCGGGCTTGATACGTGGTGCCTGTTTTGGCAAGACGACAGCCATATTTTCAGATGGCAGCAGGTGTGCTTTTTTTAGTTCTTTCAGCTTTGCGGCCATAAATGGAGTGTTCACCGGTTTTACCTCAGGTGTTTCTCCAAAACCAGTAGTATTTCGTACATATATTTTCCAATGGCTGTTATCAAAAATAAGCTCAGCCATCTTACCGGCATTCGTGCTGACATGTTGTTCAATGATATTTCTGGAATAATTACTAACAGGCTTTGTATGAATAAAATACCGATAATGGATAGCCGTGTCGACAGAGCTGACGGTACTGTCAACTTCGCCAAGTTTTGCATTAAAAATACCGTTGGCATCGCTCAGATAGCGAAAAGCCTTTGGGCCGTAAGCTTCGGGTTGAGTTTCATCCCAGTTGGGTGTGTGTGTGAGCCGTTTCAACACGGGGTTGTCGTGACGGTAATCGTACAAAAAGAGGTCAAAATGTTGTGAAAAAGGAATTTCGCCTTCTTTTGTCTTTATATCCAGTGTGTCGTTTATGCGGTTGGAACTGAACAATATCTGCCGGTCGTGGTTCACAAAAACCGGATGTAAATCGGAGGCCATGTCATGGGTTAATTTCTCGAACGAGCGGGCAGCCACATTAAAAATAAAAATATCCGAATTTCCGTTTTGAATGGCTGACATAACAATGAAACGGCCATCTTCGGAGTAAGACATGCTCAGCACCTTCTGCACGTTCGTCAGCAAAAGCTTGGTGATTCTTTTTTTACGGATATTATAAAAATAAAGCCAGGGCAGTCCTTTCATCTCAACGACAAAGGCCAGCACCTGTCCGCTGGGATACCATGCCAGAAGAGGATAACGGTAATCGACCGGTGTTTCAATCACCTGGCCTTTTTTAAAGATTTTTCGACTTTTTTTGGTGCGGAAATCGTATAGCATGATTTTGTATTTTCCCGAAAGGTTACTTACATAAGCCAGGTTGGTACCCGTTGGTCCGGGCACAGGTTGCAAAAGTCGCACTTTGCTTTTGCTTTTTATGGGTAAGGGGTTGTGAGGGAGGTTGTCTTTGTCGACATACGACTTGTACTCTTTTTCGTAAAACTGTTGCCACTCTTTCCTGACCTGCTTGTATTTTAAGCCGATCACATTTCTAAAGCCTTTGTCCATGCTGCTTGCAATGGCAGTCATACGAATGA
>CAYLSW010000156.1:0-5503 GCA_964386145.1 uncultured Lentimicrobiaceae bacterium
CGATGCCTCAATGAATCTCCTGGTTCCATCTTTTTTGATTATCTCCCATTCGAATGCTTCGGTCGGTTTTCCTGTCCGGAAGACCTCATTGAAGGTTTGAAATACTTTTTTGGCGTTCTCGTCGTCCATGTACTGCCTGTTATTCATGCCCATTAATTCATCTTTAGGGTATCCGAAAAGCCTGCACAACGAATCGTTGAAAAACGTGAAATTCCCGGCGATGTCAACTTCAAAATAGCTTTCTTCGATGTTCTCAAGAATGCTCCGATATTTCTTTTCACTTTTCCGAAGTGCTTCCTCCGTCTGCTTTCGCTCAGTGATGTCTATACCAATACTGAGCACTCCTGTTATTTTCCCATTCTCATTTTTCAGAATAGTATTTTCCCAAATGATTATTTTTTCAGTACCATCTCTAAGTAAAATTGAGTTTTCAAAGGAAGAAGTTGCAGACAGCCCTTTTAAAACTTCGGAAAAAATCCCGGGAATGGTGTCTCTATCCTGTTTTGGTATAAAAAGCTCAAACCAGTTTTTACCATAAACATCTTCTTTTTTATAGCCTGTGAGTCTTTCGGCATATCTGTTGAATAATGTGATGTTGGCACCAGTGTCTAATACAACAATGAAAGAATTGGCAGTTTCCACGAGGTTTGCAGAGAATTTCTTTTCCTGTTCTATTATTTCTTTTCCTGCAGATAACTCCTGATTTAATGCCCTGAGCTGTTGCTCACTTGCAGCGAGCTGTTGGTTATTCGCCTCAAGTTGCTGATTAGCAGCCATAAGCTGTTGTTCGTTAGCCGTAAGTTGCTGGTTAGATGCTTTTAGTTGCTGCTCGCTGGCAACAAGTTGCTGATTGGCCGATTTTAGTTGTTGCTCGTTGGCAGCAAGCTGCTGGTTAGATGATTTCAGTTTATCTTCCCCCTGTTTGCGTTCGGTGATGTCGCGAACCACCCCCAGAATATATTTCTGTTTGTTTAACGTTATTATCTTTGATGAAACTTCTACAGGAAATATTTTTCCGGTTTTCGTTTTGAAGTTTATCTCAAATAATACATGACCTTCACGTTTTATAGTGCTAAAGGCTTCTTTTGATTTTTCGATTTCATTAGGGAAATGCAGGTCTTGTACACCTAACGAAAGCATTTCAGACCTGGTATATCCAAGTTGGCTTAATGCCTTCTTATTCACATCAACAATATTACCATTTACATCATGCAGGAATATTCCGTCATTTAAATTTTCAAAAAGAGCCATATATTTATCTTCATTTTCTTTTAAAGATTTGATGGCTCTTTTTAATTCTGTGATATCATGGGCAATCGTATGCATATACGGTTCTCCCTTGATTAGTATTTGCTCGCTACTGAATTCCGTTTCAACTTTTGTTCCGTCTTTTCTCAATATTTTGGTCTCACTAATCACTGTTTCTCCGTTTGTAATCCTGTTAAAAAGCAATTTATACGTCTCAGGGTCTTTTCCTTCCCGCAGGTCAGGAGCTGACATTTTTAATAGCTGCTTTTTTGAATAACCTGTCAGGATAACAGCGGCCTGATTACAATCTACTATATTGGCATTTTTATCAACAATAAATATTGCATCGTGTGATACCTCAAATATTTCCCTAAACCAATCTTCGTTTGTCTCAGCCTGCCGGTTGACAGGCTTCAGCTCAGGTTCGGGCTTTTCTAATTTAAAAAGTTTTTGTTTTAACGCATTAATTTGGGATAATAGCTGTCCTCTGGTTTTACTTGTCTGGCTCAACATGACGGTTGTCTTTTATTGATGAATTTTTGTTAGTATTTAATGTAAACTTCCATAACACCTGATTAGTGCTCCCTCCAATAGTGTAATAAACAGTACCGGTTTTAATATTCAGACTGGCACTTCGTCTTTCAAAGCCCCCTAATGAGCTTGCGCAAATTTTTAGTTTCTTTTCGTAAATAGTGTGTAAAACGCTTATTACAAGCCTTTCTGCAATATAATCATCTTCTTTTCTTAACACATTAGCCCCGCCTATAAGGCAAATTTCAATATTTGTATTTTGAGCTCCTGACTCGTTCAATTTACTCAATAAATTATTGATGCCATCGCTAACATATTTGTTTTTATCATGTCTGTTTTCGTTCTGTGATTTACCCGGCAGCATGATGTGTGCCATACCACCAATTTTGGTTTTAATGTCATAAGCCACCACAGCAACACAGGAACCCAAGGGACTGGAAGTTATTATCTCGTATTTTGTACCGGTAGCTATTTTGCCTGATGTAACATATTTTGTTACTCCGGTTTCTGTTTCATCAGAGGTGTTTTTATATGACATCTCGTTTAATTAGTCGGTTATAAATGGATTTGAACAAAGATAGGGAAAAAGTATTTGTTATTCAAAAATATTTTTCAGACTAATCCGGAAATTAACAATGAAAGGTGAACAGTGGAAAATAAAAAGTAAGAAGTGAAAAATGTGAGAAAGCTGAAGACTTACGACCTATATAGCCATCTCTAAAATCCCAGTAAACTTCCTCCCTGATAGACGATAAAGGCTACAATCCAGGCAAGGGTAGTCGTATAGGCGGCAAGGAAAAGAGACCATTTCCACTGGCCGGTTTCGTTTTTGATAGCGGCTACCACGGCAATACAGGGGAAATAAATCAGAATGAAAAGCAGGAAAGCAAGGGCGGCCAACGGCGTAAACACCCTTTGACCTTTACGTGGACCGCTGGAATAGACCTGTTCGCGCAAGCGTTGTGTAAGTCCCTCTTTTCCGGCTTTTCCGGAGGAAGCCGGATAGAGGACTCCCATGGTTGACACAACCACCTCTTTAGCGGCACCCCCGGCAATAAGGCTGACTCCCATTTTCCAATCGAACCCCAAGGGTTGGATAACCGGTTCAATAAAATGTCCGATACGACCAATAACAGAGTTTTCCTGTTTTTTCATGGCCATCTCACTTTTCAGCAGGTCAATCTTTTCCAACCTCAAAGTCTCCAGCTTTTTTATCTGCTCCGGCTTTAAGTTGCCAAGTTTCAGCTTGATGAGTACGTTTTTATTGACCATGTTCACCTTCTTGTGGTAGGCGACTTCAAATCTTTTTCCCAATGGAAAATAGCCCATAGCCCAGATGGTAATGGATGCCAGCAGGATAATTGTCCCCATTTTTTTCAGATACATTTCGCCTTTAAACCAGGTTTGTTTTAATACAGACGTCATTCGTGGCATCCGATAGGGTGGAAGCTCCATGACAAAAGGGATAGTGCTGGCTTTGAAAATAGTCTTCTTGAAAACCCAGGCCATAACACCGGCCAGGAAAATCCCGAAAAGGTAAATCCCAAACAAAAGGGTACCCTGATAGGAAGCAAAAAAAGCACCGATAACCAGTATGTAAACAGGGTAGCGGGCACTGCACGACATAAATGGGATAATGAGCATGGTCACCAGCCGGTCGTTTTTGTTCTCGATGGTTCGTGTGGCCATAATAGCCGGGACATTACATCCGAAGCCCATGAGCATGGGTACAAATGATTTTCCGTGAAGGCCAACTTTATGCATAAGTTTATCCACAATGAAAGCCACCCGTGCCATATATCCGGAAGCTTCCATGAGCGTGATAAAGAAAAACAGGATAAGAATGTTGGGCAAAAAGATGATGACACCGCCCACACCGCCAATGATACCGTCCACAATCAGGTCGCGAAAAGCATTGGGAGGCAGTACCCTGGTGAAAAGTTCTCCCAGTAGATTAACGCCAGCCTGAATCCAACGCATGGGGTAGTCGCCAATGTAAAAGGTAGCCTGAAAGGTCAGCCACATGGCAAACAGAAAAATGGGATAACTCAGTAGTTTTCCTGTAACAACCGTATCGATGATACGGCTCATGGTGATTTTATTTTTATCTTCAGCCGGCTTTAAAGTTTCGCGCAAAGCCCCCTCAATGAAACCGTATTTTGCATCGGTGATGATAGTTTCGATGGCTTCATTTCGCTGTTTTTCAATATTTTCTGCCAATTCCTCAGCAAGGTCGAGAATTTTGTCAGCATTGCCAAAATATTTTTTTACTCTTTTGATTTCCTGAGCATCCCGCTCCAAAAGTTTCAGCGACAGGTAACGGGGAGATATTTTGGCCGTTAACACCTCATTTCCGGGCTTGTTGATAAATACCTGAAGCGCTTTGATGGCATCTTCAATCAAATGCCCGTAATTGATATGAATGTGCCTTATTGTTGGCTCTTTGTCCTCGTAAACAACAATGATTTTGTTGAAAAGTTTACCGATACCTCTCCCTTTTGATCCTATCGTGTGCACCATTGGAATCCCAATCATTTTTGACAGTGCCTCATAATCAAACTGGTCACCTTTCTCCAGAAATTCGTCCCACATATTCAGTGCCATCACTACCTTCATATCCATGTCGATGAGCTGAGTGGTAAGGTAGAGGTTTCGCTCCAGGTTGGAGGTGTCCACCACGTTTAGGATAATGTCGGGCAGTTCGTTTACAATGTGATCGCGAACATACAGTTCTTCGGGCGTGTAGCTTGTGATAGAGTATGTTCCGGGGAGGTCAACCAGTTTGAAAGTGTAGCCGCGGTGCATGAAAACAGCCTGTTTGGCGTCGATGGTGACACCGCCGTAGTTTCCTACCTTTTCTTTGGAGTGCGAAGCAAAATTGAAAATAGTGGTTTTTCCACAATTGGGATTACCCACCAGTGCCACGTTGATGACTTTGCTGCGTGCCATGCCGGGTGTCAGATTCAGTGTCTCCTCCAGCTCAAAAGTACCTCTAAACTTATTGCCTCTACCCTCGAAAGTGAGGTCCCTGGTTATTTCTATAAGGTCGGCTTCGCTGCGGCGCAACGAAACTTCGTATCCCATAATGTTGTATTCCACCGGATCTTTCAGCGGAGCATTTTTTACCACGATAACCTGTTTGCCCACCACAAAACCCATCTCGATGATACGCTTGCGAAATGCACCCCGGCCACGTACTTTTGTGATAATTCCTTTCTCTCCCGTCTTCAGCTCTGCCAGGGTCATATATTATTCAGTTTTTTTTTGCAAATTACGTTTCTTTCTCAGAATAAAAAAATACCTTGTTCAGGGTATTCACGACCAGTGCTTTAAAACATGTCCAGCGACTGCATGAATGGCAATGAGCTGGTATCTTCCTCATAAAGCAGGTGATGTACCTTTGGCATGATATTCGTAATCCGATATCCCCAATGGGTGGCATAAAGTTTTCTGATCTCTTTTACGGCATTTTGTCTGGCAGCAAAAGTGTTTCGTTGATAGAGTAATATAAAGTCTTTCATGTCCTGATAAATGTCGGTCAGGTTTTCTGAAAGGCTGGCTTTCAAAGGCTCATTTTCATTGATATACTGCGGATCAATAATCCAGAATTCATCATGCTTTCCAAAAATTTCGCGCAGCACATAAAACAATGTTTCCCACTCTTCGGGAGTGAAAAACCGTTCATTTGCTTCCGGATTTTCAACCTCAACGCTGGGAATCAGAC
>CAYLSW010000157.1:0-5455 GCA_964386145.1 uncultured Lentimicrobiaceae bacterium
CCCCCAAAATTACTTCGTCGATTCCCGTCACTTTATTTCGTCACAAACCCTAAGAGTTGTTCCATCCAGGTAGACAGGCATTCAATTAGAGAATTGTTCAGACTATTTAGAAAGAGAATTGACATTGAAATTCCCATTTTCTGCATTAATTCAAGAATCGGAAAATCCGGAATTACAATGGGGAAATGTTATACAAGAAAAAAAATAGAATATTGACTATTTGTGAAGAAAATATAAATTGTTGAATATCAACAATAAAATTTGACCTGAAGAATAGAATTACTTCAAGATTATAACATGGCAAATGGCAGAATCATCCGGATTGGACAGGCGTATTGACAATTTAACGGTAGAAAGAGAAGTTGGTTTTTATAGTTGGGATTTGGATTGTTTAGAAAGTGTTATTGATATCTTTTGCACGACGGCGTTCTTCAATATTGACCAGCACCTGTAGCTTTTGCTCATCGGTCATGGTGTGCCAGCCCCTAATCTCTTCTGCACTACGATAGCATCCGATACAAATCTTTTCATCGTCCAGTGTACAAACCTGAATACAAGGATTCTTTATGATATATCTCTTTTTCAGCATAATTTGAAAATTGGATCACTAAAAAGGCAGGTAATTTTTGGTGCGACAAAGATAGAAAAAATGGGGAAAAGGTTATTGGGTAATGTGCAGTACTGATAGTCCTTTATTGACGGAAGCAAACCAGATATCACCGTTATCAGCTTTCAGGATAGCCGTAGTCCAGTTTGCAATAAGCCCGTTAGTTGTGTTATAGGTTTTTATGGACGACCCATCATATTTTGAGACTCCAAACTGTGTTCCAAACCACATGGAACCATTGTTATCCCCGGCCATACACTCAACCTGATCGTATATCAGCCCGTTTTCTGTGGTCAGGGCAAACTGATTACCCGATTCGCCTAAGCGAAGTGCCCCGGCCATGGTGCCAAACCACACATTATTTTTAGAATCCTGAAAAACAGTAAAAATGTAGTTTGCCAGAGCTTTCGGAGAGAGATATGTTGTCCATATTCCGTTATAAAATTCTGAAACACCGTACTCCGTACCAAACCATTTGTGATTTTGATTGTCAATCATAACTGACCGCACATAATCGTTCACCAGTGCTGAACCTCCGGTTTTCTTGTAATAGGTCCATTTTTGACCATCAAAAGAACAGACCCCTTTACCGGATCCTATCCAAACAATGTTTTGGTCATCAATGGCAATGGCATAAACGTTATTGGAACTTAATCCGTTTGCAGTAGTATAATTGGTAAAATTCTGACCATCAAATTTTGAAACACCAAAGGGAGTTCCAATCCAGATATTTCCCTGCTTATCCACGGCAATAGCGGAAATTTCATGGTAAATCAGGCCGCTATTTTCCTGCCAGTTTATGAAACCGGTACCGTTAAACTCAGAGAAACCGTACTTTGTACCAATCCAGATATTTCCGTTACCATCTTTTGTCAGGCAGGTTATTTCATTATTGCTCAAGCTGGAATTTGAAGAAGTATAATAAATCCATTTTTCGGCAGGTACTGGCTCCGGGCTTTTATTACAGGAAGCCACAATCAAAAGTATTGCCAGAAAGGCAACCAAACCGATAGGGTATGATTTATTTTTCATCTTCCAGCGCTTTCAGATTAAGTTTTATCTGCGAGACAACCATATCAATGGCCACTTTATTTTTTCCGCCCTGAGGGATGATAACATCGGCAAAAAGCTTGGTAGGCTCAATAAATTGTTGATGCATAGGCTTTACGAAAGTGGAATAATGAGATAATGCATCATCATAATTCCGGCCTCTTTCCTGTATGTCACGCCGGATGATCCGCATCAGCCTTTCGTCGCTGTCAGTGGATACAAAAAGTTTTACATCAAGTAGTCTGCGAAGTTTCAGGTTGGTCAAAATCAAAATTCCCTCTACAATAATAACCTCTTTAGGTTTTACTTTCTGTGTGTCCTTTGCGCGGGCACAGGTCACGTAAGAATAGATGGGCATTTCAATATCCCTGCCCCCCTGTAGCATTTGAATATGTTTAATCAACAAAGGCCATTCAATAGAGTTGGGGTGATCAAAGTTGATCTTCAGTTTCTCCTCCAGACTTAGACCGCCATTATCATAATAGTAAGAATCCTGCGAAATAACAGCTACGGAATCTTTGGGTAGCGACGCAACAATCTTATTGACTACCGTGGTCTTTCCCGATCCGCTTCCTCCTGCAATACCAATTATCAGCATGTAATTGTTGTTTTTATGTAATCAAAAATATAAAAATTAAACCAACTCTCTGTGGAAAAGATAAAAAGTTATGCTCACCCCTCTTTTCCGGTTATATCTTCGCAAAATTCGGTAAGTACACCAAAAGTTGATTTGGGATGTAGAAAAGCGATGTCCAGCCCTTCGGCACCTTTGCGAGGTTTCCGGTCAACAAGGCGTACGCCTTTGTCTTCAGCCTCTTTCAGCGCCTGTTCAATATTACTGACAGCAAACGCCATGTGATGAATTCCTTCACCTTTTTTTTCGATAAACTTCCCCACGGGGCCTTCGGGATCAGTACTCTCCAACAATTCAATTTTGGTCTGTCCAACTTTGAAAAAGGCCGTTTTCACCTTCTGGTCTTTCACATCTTCAATGGCATAACACCGTACGCCGAGAACCTTTTCATAATAATTGATGGCTTTATTTAGATCTTTTACGGCAATACCAATATGTTCTATATGAGTTAGTTCCATAGGTTAAATACTATTAGTTGAAAAAAATAAACTGTAACATAATTGATGATTCAAAGATATTGAAAAAGAGAGACCGTTGAATCATGTATTAAAAAATATCCGGTTTACCTTTTCCATAGAAATATCCAGACAGTCCTCGAAACGAATCAAGGCATTGATGAGCCGGACTTTGGTGAAATAATGCAAATCATCAGCACCAATGACTGCTGTTTCTATCTGCTCCCTTTCGAGCAAGGTGGCGCGACAGGTGCCTTTGAGCAGTGGTTGCTCCGGCGTAAGCCACGCTCTTCCATTAAAAAACAAAACATTACAAAATGAGGTGTCGGTGATAAGCCCGTTTTTCACTATCAAAATATCATCGGCAGAACCACGCCTGGCAAACAACCGGTTCAATGCGTTACGGTCTTCATACTTAAAGAGGTAGTTGATATCGTCATCTTCCACCAGTTGCAGTGACCGGATTTGTGGGCGAAGGTAAGGGTGGAATTGAATGTCACGTATTTGCCTATCGTAAACTACACGACATTTGAAAATGCCCTTGTCCGAATCGGTTAGCTGCTCTTTCGCCACCTGTTGTAATACTTTTCCCAGGTCAATTTCATTTTCCAGGCCAAAAAGTGATTTCCGGGCATAATTCATCCGTTGCCGGTGCATTTTCAGGTTATGACACCGGCCGTTTTCATAACAAATGGTTTCGAGCAAACGGTACATATATCTTTTCTATCAGTTCTTTGTATTCCTCTTCGCAGCAACTTTGAGCAGTAATGCCGCCACCGCTTTTGTAAACCAGACCATCGGCGGTTTTTTCAATAAAACGAATCATCACACCGCTATCCGTATTTTGACCATCAAAAATCCCGAAAACTCCTGTATAAAAACCACGGTCGTATCCCTCAGCTTCACGGATTATCTCCAGTGTTTTCTTTTTAGGTGCACCAGAGATGGAGCCGGCAGGCAACATTTTCACCAACATATCACCCGGGGCATGCAAAAATTCAGGCAGGAGACTGCCGCAAATTTCAGAGCTCATTTGCAGAATTTCGTTTTTGTTTGTCTTGATGCGTTCAATATAACGAAAACGGGGGACATTCACCTCTTGGGCAACCATACTCAAATCGTTACGGATAAGATCGACAATGGTAAAATGTTCAGCCAGTTCTTTCTTGTTGGAAAGTAGTTTTTCGCGGGCATTCTCAACACAGGTATCCAAGGTACCTTTCATAGGAAAAGAGCGGATGAGGCTACCTTGGGTCTGTACGAAAATTTCCGGTGAGAAGCAGATAAACCGGTCTTTGTAATAAACCTTAAACTTCGCTTTGCTACGGAAAAAGAGTCGTTTCAAACTCAGGTTACTTTCGACCCGGCTGGGAAACGTAAGGTTCAGCAAGAAAGTGTCACCACGACGGATATACCGCTGCACGAGTGAAAAAGCACGGGAATAATGTTCCCGCGAAACAGGAATTACTGTGAAAGAAACCGGAGAGCTCTCAACAGTATCCTCTACGAAATTTCTGGTTTCATTGATATCGAAAAGTATCTCTTCCGGGTCGATTTCATCAAGAGGCACTACCACGGGCTGCTGCATGTCAAAATCCAGCAAAAACAGAAACGGACGCCCTTCTCTGCCCCAGCAGTTCATCTTCTCCCTGAAATTTCCGGGGACTTTGCCCATAGTTTCTTTTTTTGTCTGGCAAAAATAAGTATTTCGCGTCTCGGCAGCAGGAAGTTTTGTCGCCCCCAGAACAATTATTCCATAGCATGAATTTCTCGTTCCTTTTCTATCTTTGCAAAAAAGAGGCCGGGTAATTGGAAGTTGGAGAGTATATTATCAGGTTGGTCTTCACGATTTTGGTTATGAAACACTCCGTTTGGAAATTAGTTGCTATCTTCCGGAAGGTTTTTTAAAACACAACAAGAACGAGAAATAAGATCATGAAACGGCAACAAGAAAGAGAAAAAATAGTTGAAGCCGGACTCAGACTGGCAAAAGAGGGGCTGGTAACGCGTAGTTGGGGGAACATCAGCATGAGGGTTGACGACCAAAATATGCTCATCACGCCGAGCGGTAGAACTTATGAAAGCCTGAAACCCGAAGAAGTTGTGCTAATGAACTACAAAACGCTATCCTACGTAGGAAAAATCAAACCATCTTCGGAATACCACCTTCATGCCCTGATTTATAAGCAGCGCAAGAAAATTAATGCCGTTATTCACACCCATCAAATGAACGCTACCACAGTAGCAACAGCACGGCGGGAGGTGCCACCGATTATCGATGACATGGTGCAGATCATTGGGCCTTCGGTAAGGGTTTCAAAATACACTATGGCAGGAACCCGAAAGTTTGCAAAAAATGCCATCAAAGCATTACGGGGCAGACAGGCTGCGCTGTTGGCCAACCATGGCGCTGTCTGCATCGGTCGCAGCCTGAAAGAGGCATTTGCCGTTTCCGAAGTGCTCGAAAAAGCATGCAAAGCCTTTATTGAAGCTGAATTTTTGGGTGGAGCCAAAACTATTTCAAAATTTTCAGCAACCATCATGCATCAGGTTTACCTGAAAAAATATTCCAGACAGGAAGATAAAAACAGATAATAAAGGTATGGGAAAATGCACGTACCATTCAAAATACAAAACAAAAAAGGGATGCCTGTACAGCATCCCTTTTTTTCGTATTTATGAAGAAATTATTTACATTTCAACACATGT
>CAYLSW010000158.1:0-5430 GCA_964386145.1 uncultured Lentimicrobiaceae bacterium
CCATCCGGTTCCATGGAGGAGATACGTAACCGGAAATCTCCGGGGAGCTCCAGAATATTCTCCACAAGTTTTTCAAAATCGGTGTCTTCATTGTGGTAGCGGCCAATGTTTACGCCGGTAAGAACGATTTCTTTGTATCCAAAGGCAATAACCTGCTTTATGTTTTCATAAATAGCTTCTGCCGGCCGGCTGATGGCGCGTCCACGCACTTTGGGAATGATACAGAATGTGCAGAAATTGTTGCATCCGTCCTGGATTTTAATCAGGCTGCGGGTGTGCAGCGTGATGTCGGCAGGTTTGTAGCCGAACAAATCCTTCTCAAAGCTGTCGGGTGAAGGAATTTCACCTTCAAAGTAGGCTTCCACCAGCGAGGTGATGGCTGTTTTGTGGTCGTTGTCTACCACGTAATCTACTTTGTCACTCTGCTCTAACTCTTCTTTGTAGTTGGTGGCCATACAGCCTGTGACGATTTTCAAAGACGTGGGATGCAGGCGTTTCATTTGGTTCATCACCTGTTTCGACTTGTGGTCGCTTTGGTTGGTGACGGTGCAGGTATTCACCACATACACATCAGCTTTTTCACTAAAATCTACCACCTCGTAGTTCATCTTTGTGAATTCGGACACCAGCGCATCGGTTTCAAACAGGTTGAGCCGGCAGCCAAGGGTTTTAAAAGCAATCTTTTTTGTCATCTTTCAGCCATTTACCGGATGTTCAACTTCTTTGGTTACCAACTCACCTTCGGTAGAAAAGGGTACAGCGCTGTGGATTTTTACTTTCACAAATTGTCCGATAAGCCTTTCGTTTGCAGAAGCAAAACGGACGATGATTTTTCCTTCGGTGAGTGCCGAGAGGTAACCGCTTTTTCGGTCCCTGCCACGAACCAGCACCTTCGTGGTCTTGCCTATGAGGCTTTTGTTATATGCCAGTGAGTGTTTCATTAGTTCCCCGGTAAGCATGTGATACCGGGCTTTTTTCACCTCTTTGGGAATGTCGTCAATCCAGCGGGAACTAACAGCACCTGGTCGTGGCGAGTATTGGGCGATGTAAGCCATGTTGTAACGAAACTCTTCGATGGCTTTCCGGGTGTTTTCAACTTGTTCTTCAGTTTCACCGGTAAATCCCACAATAATATCGGTGAACAGTGTAGCTTCGGGGATAAGCTGGCGGATGGTTTGCACAATATGGCGATATTGCTCCACCGTGTGTTTACGGTTCATATGTGTCAACACGGTGTCATCGCCTGATTGGATGGGTAAATGGATTTGCCTGGCAAGGCAGGGGTACTGTGCAATGACTTCAATCACTTCGTCGCTCATGTCGCGTGGGTGGGGTGAAGTGAAATAAAGCCAGAATTTTTCTTTCCTGTTATTCCCAAATTCGCCTATCATGCGAAGCAGCCCGGCAAAGGAAACCTCTACGCCTTTTTTGTCCAGCCCGTAGGAGTTGACATTTTGTCCCAGCAGGGTGATGCTTTTGTATCCTCTTTCGACCAGGTCTTTCAACTCTCTCATAATTTCGCCTGACGGTCTTGAGACCTCACGTCCGCGGGTGTAGGGTACGGCACAATAAGTGCAAAATTTGTTGCATCCGTTTTGAATGGGGATGTAGGCTTCGTAACCCGAACCGTATTTCGGCGTAATGTGCCAGAATTCTTCAATGCTCTTTTCGGGATGTTTGGTATCCACTTTGTCGTGTGGCAGAACAGCTGTATCCAGTCGAAAAGCGGCTTCGTTACTGCTCTCTTTTTGTGGAAGCTCCATTTCCTGCAAGCCCATGTCCTGGCTTTGCATGCCTGCCGGCGTAACGATGCCGTATTGCTGAATCATCTCCGGTAGTCCGGGCAACTCGCTCATGGCGAAGACCATATCGAACTGTTTTAGGAATTTTTCACTGTCAGCGGGCAGCACACACCCGGTAACGAAGGTGATAAGGTTCTTTTTATTCTTCCATTTATTCCATTTCTGTATCCGCGAATAGACTTTGTCGATGGCTTTCTGACGGACTGAGCAGGCAATGATGCCCAGCAGGTTGGCTTCCTCTTCACTGTCAGTAAGCTCAAAGCCCATCTGGTCCAGAATCTTCCGGACTCTCTCTCCGTCGGAGATGTTCATCTGACATCCAAGCTGTACAATATGGTATTTCATTCCCCTGCTTTTTCTTACCACCAAACTATTGTTGCGTGTAGGCGCAACTTTTTTGGACTGCAAAAGTACATATTTTTTTTGCTGTGAAAGGGGACAGAAAAAAGGCTGCTCCCCTCATTGAACAACCTCTTTCTCAATATTCAGTTGATGTTTTATGCATCAATATTGGCATATTTTGCATTAGCTTCGATAAATGCCCGGCGGGGCGGGACATCGTCGCCCATGAGCATGGAGAAGACATGGTCGGCTTCCGAGCCGTTTTCGATGGTTACCTGACGCAGCGTTCTGCGGGCAGGATCCATGGTTGTTGACCAGAGTTGCTCGGCATTCATTTCGCCGAGGCCTTTGTAACGTTGAATATGGACGCCTTTGTCAGTTCCGTCGGTAGAGAGCTCGCTGACAATTTGAATACGTTCTTCTTCCGTCCAGCAGTAGCGTTCTGTTTTCCCTTTGCGAATGAGGTATAGGGGAGGTGTGGCGATATAAACATAGCCTCTTTCAATCAGTTCGTGCATGTACCGGAAAAAGAAAGTAAGAATCAGCGTGGCAATGTGGCTTCCGTCCACATCAGCATCGGTCATAATAATGATTTTGTGATAGCGCAACTTTTCTATGTTCAATGCTTTGCTATCCTCCTCAGTTCCAAGATGAACGCCGAGAGCTGTATAGATATTTCTTATCTCTTCACTTTCAAAAGCTCGGTGTGGCAATGCTTTTTCCACATTCAGGATTTTGCCCCGTAGCGGAAGGATAGCCTGGAATTTCCGGTCGCGACCCTGTTTGGCAGTGCCTCCGGCGGAGTCACCTTCCACGAGGTACAATTCTGATACTTCCGGATTACGTTCGGAGCAGTCTGATAATTTCCCGGGAAGTCCGGAACCGGAAAGCACATTTTTGCGTTGTACCAGCTCTCGGGCTTTTCGTGCAGCATGACGAGCCGTAGCGGCGAGGATAACCTTCTGCACAATGATTTTTGCCTCTTTGGGATGTTCCTCAAGGTAAAAGGCGAGATGTTCGCTGAGCATCTGATCCACGGCACCCATAACCTCCGAGTTGCCCAGCTTGGTTTTGGTCTGCCCTTCAAACTGCGGTTCCATCACTTTTACAGAAATAACAGCAGTAAGACCTTCACGGAAGTCATCTCCGTTGATGTCGAATTTCAGCTTGGCCAGCATTCCCGATTTCTCGGCATAGCTTTTCAGCGTACGTGTAAGCGCCCGCCTGAAGCCGGAGAGGTGCGTCCCGCCTTCGTGGGTGTTGATGTTGTTGACGTAAGAGTGGAGGTTCTCGGTAAAAGAGGTGTTGTATTTCATGGCAACCTCAATGGGAACGCCGTTTTTCTCGCCTTCCATGGAAATGACCTCCGGAATAAGTGATTCGCGGTTCTCATCAAGATATTCGATAAAATCAGACAAACCGTTTTCCGAATAAAAAAGCTCTGTAACCGGCGTGCCCTCTTCATTGGTATTACGCTCATCGGTAAGTAAAAGCCTGATGCCTTTGTTCAGGAAAGCCAGTTCGCGTAACCTTGTGGCCAGTGTATCAAAATTATAAGATGTTACTCTGAAAATGGTATTGTCAGGAATAAAATGGATAGTCGTACCGGTTTTGTCCGACTCACCGATAACTTTCACATCCTCCAGTGGGTGTCCTTTTTCATACTCCTGGAGGAAAGTTTTTCCTTCCCGGTAAACAGTTGCTATAAGCTTTCCTGACAGTGCGTTAACGCAGCTTACACCTACACCATGCAGCCCGCCGGAAACTTTATAAGAACCTTTGTCGAATTTACCTCCGGCATGCAAAACGGTCATAACCACTTCCAAAGCCGAGCGATTTTCCTTTTCGTGGATGCCTGTAGGGATCCCACGGCCATTATCCGTCACGGTAATGGAGTTGTCTTCGTGTATGGTAACAAATATCTCATCGCAATAGCCTGCCATGGCTTCGTCAATGGAGTTGTCCACTACTTCGTAAACCAAATGGTGTAAGCCCCGTTCACTAATGTCGCCTACATACATAGCCGGCCGTTTCCGTACAGCTTCCAATCCTTCCAGTACGGTAATGTTACTGGCATTATATTGATTTTCAGCGTTTTTCTGGTCTGTTGTCATAATCCTAAAACTTCTTTGGAGATTTTTTTCCTTTAACGTGCAAAGGTACGTAAAATTAATGTTTTGACTTATACATGTGGCATTCTTTTGCAGGAAGTTATTAACCAGAAGCTGTCAAAAACTGTAAAATCTCCGCGTTAAAACCGGTAACGGACGCCAACCATAATTTCCAGTCCTGCCACAGGATATTCGTCAAAACGAAAATAATGTTTATTTAGCAAATTTGTAACCCTGATAAATCCTGTAATTTGTTTGTCGATGTGGTAATCTGCACCAAGATTGATGTCAAAATATTTGTCGAGATAATAATCAGGATCAAGCAGGATATAGAGGTTTGAGAGAGAATGTTCAGCCCATTGTTTATCCATGAAATAGACTTCTACCCATGGTTTTATCTTATCTTTGATGAGATAAGAAGCACCGAGACGCATGCTGAACAATGGCTTGTAAAGTGGTTTGATATTTGCCACAAGTGAGTAGCTGTGGTATTCACCTTTCAGCCAAATATCCAGATTTGGTGTGTTTGCATAAGTCAGGCTGCCGCTCATATCAAAGACATGGCCATTGGCATAGAAAACATTAAATTCGTTTTTGAACGGCACGTAGTTGCCTTTACTGTTGAGATAAGGTCCCACAAAAAAATTTAAATGGTTAAAATAAGCCATGTCGGTAAATTTCCGGTAACCGACTCTGAACTCAAAACCAAAATGGCGTATAATGTTTCCGCGGAATCCGCCAAAGGCTTCAAATTGTGTATTTTCCCATCTGAAATCATTCTGCACAGACCCGAGATAAGGATTCTTTCGGCTTAAATCCAGAAAAGAACTTTTCTGCAGTCCGCCATCAACGCCACCGAAAAAGGAAAATACTCCCGGGGCAACATTTACATTGACATGCAGATAGGGATAAAAATGTAGTTTCCTGTTACCCTGTTTTAACCATTCAAAATTCAATCCGGCTTTGAAAGAAAAAATGCCGTAACGTGCGTCAAAATAGGGTAGTACACGTGCGTAATAATCCTGAATGGTTTGGTAGCCTTCCGGCAGGGCGGTGGCTTTGTTTTTAAAATAATCAAAATCTCCCGCCAATCCGAGCTGCTGATGGTTAAAAATCTTACTGACTCTGAATCCTTTGTGCAGGTCAAAATCAAAATGCATGTTGGTTTCCGACAT
>CAYLSW010000159.1:0-5370 GCA_964386145.1 uncultured Lentimicrobiaceae bacterium
TCCACTACCTGATCACCTGCTTCGGTGTTCACCGGCGGAAGTTCCATTTTGGGCACGAATTTTTGCTGTGAGGAAGATGACGACAGAGTTGTGGTAATAGGTGTAACTTTTGAACTTTTTCTTTTTTCGAGATATGCCAGCACGTCTCGTTTGGTAACACGGCCATCCTTTCCGCTTCCGGGGATGTTTTCCAACTCAGCAAGAGAGATATTTTCATTCCTGGCAATGCTTTTTACCAGTGGAGAATAAAAACGTGTGCTTTGTGTCGTATCCTGTCTTACAGAAACTCTCTCTGATAATGTCTCAACTGCTTTTTCTTCCGGTACAACGATGCCAGGGATATTATCCTCCGGGATTGCTGCTGTTTCTTTTACATTTTCTCCCTCACCTTCTATTTCAACCAGCGCAATAACTGTCCCGACAGGAACCACATCACCTTCGTTGAAAAGTGTTTTTATCAATGTACCTTCCACCGGACTGGGAATTTCAGAATCCACTTTATCAGTAGCAATTTCCACAATGGTATCATCCTCTTCTAATCTGTCACCTTCGGTTTTGAGCCATTTTGTAATGGTGGCTTCTATTATACTTTCACCCATCTTGGGCATTACAATTTCAAATCTATCCATTTATAATTTGATAGTTAAATAATTATGGAGGAACCACAACTATTACTCCCGGTTCCTCAATGTCTGGCAAAAATAACGAAAAAACCAATAATATGGAATAAATCTAAATAAAATTTCATCAGGATAAACACTTTATTTTCAGTGAATACAAAGAACAGCTATTCAATAAAACGTAAAATGTTGTTAACAAAATGTCCGATTTTTCAACATTCGGAACAAAAGAATTTTGATTTATCGGATAATTCTTAATTTTGTCTTGTTAGAAACTTAATAAATGAGAGCATGCCCATGGAAGGACAAGAAAAACCGAAACACAGGGAAGACATTTTTTCCAAGGCCGTGAGGGCGGGAAAGAGAACTTACTTTTTTGATGTGAAAGCCACACGTAACGACCAGTATTACCTTACCATTACAGAAAGCAAACGCCGTTTTCAGAATGAGCAAGGAAAATTCTTCTATGAAAAGCATAAAATTTTTCTGTACAAAGAGGATTTTGAGAAGTTTGTAAAAGGCCTGGATGCTGCTATCCGCTTCATTGAAACCGGAGAAATACCGGAAGATGAAATGGCTGCTGTGGGAGACCCGACTCCGGAAGATTCCAAAACTGAAGTTGATTTAAGTTTTGACGACT
This sequence comes from uncultured Lentimicrobiaceae bacterium, assembly GCA_964386145.1. GTDB lineage: Bacteria > Bacteroidota > Bacteroidia > Bacteroidales > F082 > Sulfidibacterium. The sequence continues at coordinate 1,261 of CAYLSW010000159.1, forward strand.
TGGGAAAAGACGATGCACAAGTTTCTGACTTATAGTTGTATGGTTACCGCCCGGATATTTTTTCACATCTGTATTGTCGGACTGTTAATAACTTTGGCTGACCAGATTTAATGAGCGAAAAGGAAATTGTATTTTTGTACAATAAGTTACATTTACTATGGGAAAGACCATTGCCATTACCAACCAAAAAGGCGGAGTAGGAAAGACTACCACCGCCATCAGTCTCGCCGCCAGCCTTGCGGTGCTGGAGTACAAAACATTACTCGTGGATGCTGACCCACAGGCTAACGCTACTTCAGGCATTGGCATGGACCCCAAAAATATCAAAACCAGCATCTACGAATGTATGATTGATGATATAAATCCGGAAAATGTTATCCTGAATACTGCTACTCCGAATCTGGATCTACTACCTTCGCACATCGACTTGGTAGGTGCTGAAATAGAGATGATTAACCTGCCAAACAGAGAGAAAAAAATGCGGCGGGTCATTAATAAAATACGTGATAATTATGATCTCATCATCATCGACAGCTCTCCTTCGCTGGGGTTGATAACCATCAATGCACTGACGGCTTCCGACTCGGTGATTATTCCGGTACAATGCGAATATTTTGCGCTTGAAGGACTTGGCAAACTGTTGAATACCATTAAAATAGTACAAAGTAATCTGAACCCCGGTTTGGATATTGAAGGTATCCTGCTGACGATGTTCGACATTCGATTGCGCCTTTCGAAACAGGTGGTCGAAGAGGTAAAAACTCATTTCCAGCATCTCGTTTTCGATACTATTATCAACCGCAACACCCGCCTCAGCGAGGCTCCGAGTTTCGGAGAGGCTATTATCATGCACGATGCCCAAAGTATCGGAGCCATCAATTACCTGAACCTTGCGAGGGAGCTGTTGCAAAAAAACGATATGACCGGTATTAAAAATTCTGACAGGCAAATAAATTCTACGAATGACAGCTAAAAAACCAACAAAAAGAGTCTTGGGGCGGGGACTGGATGCCATTCTCAGCAGTCCGGATACGGACATTACCTCCAAAGATATTTCGGGGAATTATGTAGCCGGCGCCATAGCCGAGCTGGATATAGATGATATTGATACCAACCCGTTCCAGCCACGAACCGATTTTGATGAAATGATGCTGCGTGAGCTGGCTGACTCTATTAAAAGTCAGGGTGTTATTCAGCCGGTTACCGTCCGTAAAATGGGACGCGGACATTTTCAGCTTATTGTAGGCGAACGACGTCTTAAAGCTTCTAAAATGGCCGGTCTGGAAACTATTCCGGCTTTTATCCGTGTGGCCAACGACGAGCAAATGCTCGAAATGGCATTGATCGAAAACATCCATCGCCAAAATCTGAATGCTATTGAGGTGGCTATCAGCTATAAGCGGCTAATCGATGAGTGTGATCTGACTCAGGAAAAACTAAGCGAGAAGGTGGGGAAAAACCGGACGACTATTACCAACTTCCTGCGCCTGCTGAAGCTGCCACCCGAAATTCAAATCGCTTTGCGCGATGGCTCTATTTCCATGGGACATGCCCGCACACTTCTTGCAGTAGAACAAGAGGCAACAAAGCTCCGGTTGCTCAAACTCATCCTGGACGAAGGGCTTAGTGTTCGTCAAATCGAACAGATGGTGCGCGAAATGAACCACCCGGAAGAGCGAAAGAAAAAACGGAAAAATCCCGATCTTCCTGAAAAATATATAACAATTTCGTCTGAACTAAGCAATCTGCTCGGCACCAAAGTGAGTTTGAAAAGAAACAATAAAGGCGCCGGAAGTATCGTTATTTCCTTTAAAGATGACGAAGGTCTGGCACATGTGGTTTCTGTTCTTGAGAAAAGGTAACTCCGTGAATGTCAACAAATTACGAAATATTCTAATCGTCTGCCTGTTAACAGTATTTTCACTAATATTTACTATAACGGCCACCGCACATCCCTTTTTAAGTGAAAAGAAAGCTCACAAAGCCAAAACCGACACACCAAAGCATCCTCCCCGTGACCCAAAGAAAGCTATGATTATGGCTATTATCCCGGGACTGGGGCAAATCTATAACCACAAATACTGGAAACTGCCCATCGTTTACAGCGGTTTTGCTGCCATTGGCTATTTTGCCGTAACTAACCGGAACTATTATAAAACCTTCAAAGAGGCCTATAACTACAAAACAGCTCATCCCGATTGCAATCCGACCAGTACCGGCTGTGAGAACCAGTATGCCAAAAAATATTCGAAGAAAACGCTGAAAATAATCAGGGACTATTACCGAAGAAACATGCAGCTTTCCTATATTATTGGAGGGGCATGGTATCTCTTTCAAATAATTGATGCTAACGTAGATGCGCACTTGTCACACTGGAATATTTCTAACAACCTATCGCTGGAAGTAGCCCCTGTTATTCAACCTTTTGATATGCCTCGTGCTCCGGCTTACAAGGGGATTAGCCTCCGTTTTAAATTTTAACTAAAACCTGAAACTATGAAAAAAATTGTCTTACTGTCTTTTATCCTGGCCTTGAGCTTTTCAGCCTTCTCGCAACAGAAAAAACCACTTGACCATACCGTCTATGACCATTGGAAAGACTTGAGAAATACCGCTGTCTCAGATAATGGAAATTGGATTTCTTACGAGATAAACCCACAGCAGGGCGATGGCTGGCTCTATTTTTATGACGTAAGGAAATCCAAACTGGATTCGCTTTCACGCGGCCATAAAGCACATTTTATGCCCAATGGAGAAGCCTTGGTTTACAGCATAAAACCCGTTTTTGAAAAGGTGCTTAAAATGAACCGGAAAAAAGTGAAAAAGAATAAACTCCCCAAGGATTCACTTGCGGTCTATTCTTTTAAAACCGGTACCGTAAAGAAATTCGGCGAGATACAAAGGGTGCAGGTACCCGAAACCGCATCGGATTGGATCGCCGTGCTGATGAAAAAGACAAAAAAGCCGGAGAAAAAAGAAAAAAACAAAACAGAGAATACCCAAAAGGAAAAAGATAAAAAGTTGAAAAAAGCATCGGGATCCGTGTTAATGCTTTATAATGTGAAAACCGGCGACTCGGTTAGCTTTAAAAATGTTACTCATTTTGCATTGTCGAAAAATGGCAAAGCCTGCATTTTTACAAGCGTCCCCCGCGACACTATGAGCAGGGTCGCAGTAATCACCTTTTTAACCCATTCACAAAAAACAGATACCCTTTTTGCTGCTGAAGCTTACGCGAAAAATGTGGCAATAGATGAAGCGGGAGCCCAAGCCTCTTTTACCTTCTCATCAGACACGGTGGAAAACAAAGCTTACGAATTGTATTATGTCGATTTGAAAAAGGATAAAAAAATCTTGGTTTCCGGAAAGAATTTTAGTCAGCTGCGCAAAGGCTGGTCGGTAAGCACGCACGGAAAGATATATTTTAACAAAACGGGCTCTGAACTCTATTTCGGGACAGCACCCAAACCGCTGTCTCCACTGAAAGACACACTGGCTCCGGACGAAAAGGTTAGCCTTGATATTTGGACTTATCATGACACGCTGTTACAACCTCAGCAACATGTTCAGCTGAAAAGAGAACGTAACCGAAGTTACATGGCAGTATTTTATCCCAAAGATGAAAAGCTGGTTCAACTTGGAAGTCCTGAACTTAAAGAGATACGTATCAATCCAAAAGCTAAGGGTATTTTCAGTCTTGGATTTGACAACCGGCCTTACTTGAAAATGACTTCCTGGATTGGCCAATGGTACAGCGATGTCTATCTCATCAACCGGAAAACAGGAAAGAAAAAACTGATTATTCCAAAACTTGCAGGCAACGCCAGCCTATCGCCCAACCAGCATTTTGTGGCCTGGTATAATATTCAGGACAGTACCTGGTATGCTTATTCGGTGAAAACCGGAAAGAGCCTGAACCTGACGGAGAAGATTCTTCATCCTTTTTTCAATGTACTGAACGATGTCCCCAATATGGCGCCACCGTATGGCATGGCAGGCTGGACAAAAAAAGGACAACTGGTGGTTTACGACCGATACGATCTCTGGCAACTGGATCCTTCGGGAAAAACATCCCCGGTGAATATCACCTCAGGCATCGGCCGGAAAGAA
>CAYLSW010000160.1:0-5313 GCA_964386145.1 uncultured Lentimicrobiaceae bacterium
GGAGTATTGTGGATGATTCGGCTACCTGTAAAGCGATTCATGTAGCTATCCAAACCACCTGGAAAAGCAAGCTAAACTAAGGAGAGAGAGTTTAATGCTGAGCCATTGACAGGCCGGCGCTATGGGTTCGGAGTTGAACTGTGTAGAGGGAGCGTTTAATTCCGGGCATTTTTACGGGATAACACTTAGCTCATCGCAAAGACCGGGTACAATAGTAAATCCGGTTATCTTTGTCAGGATAAAAATCGAATGACGAGGTTGGAAACAAACAATAAACTTATGAAAATACACATTTTACAACACGTCTCTTTTGAAAATCCCGGTACTATTTTGGACTGGGCAAAAGAGAGGAATTACCCGGTTCGTTTTACACAACTTTACAGGCACGAAAGTCTTCCCGACCCTGATGAAATTGATTTACTCATCATCATGGGTGGTCCCATGAACCTGGATGAAACACAAAAATATCCCTGGCTTGGGCAGGAAAAAGCTTTTTTGAAAAAGACGCTTGCTTCCGGGAAAAAAATGCTTGGAATTTGTCTTGGCGCTCAGCTGCTGGCCGAAACGCTGGGAGCAAAGGTTTTTCCCAACAACCAAAAAGAAATCGGCTGGTTTCCAATACGGAAAAATGATACTGCCGGCCATGAAATGCTAAAGCTGTTTAAAGAAGAGACTCTCCCGGCTTTTCACTGGCATGGTGACACTTTTGATTTGCCGGAAAATGCCGACCACTTGTTTTTGTCACAAGCAACCGGAAACCAGGCTTTTGTGTGGAACAATCAGGTTTTTGGCTTACAGTTTCATTGGGAAGTAAAGCCGGAGAATGTGCAACTTCTGCTCGAAAATTCGGCGGCAGACCTGACCGACGAACCTTTTGTACAACATCCGGAAGAAATGTTAGCCGATGCGGAGAAGTTTACCATTGCCCGTAAGAATTTATTCCGGCTTCTGGATTTTGTAGCCTCCACACCGAAATAAAATCATTGCAAATTATACGAGCGGACAATCAAATGGTGAGAGCGTCCGCTCGTACCTCATATGTTCGCTTTATTTCAGAATAATGTTTAATTTTGAGACTTCCATTATCATGCCTACTCCTATGATAAAAAAACTGGTTGTTGTTGCGCTTATTACTTTTAGTTTTCAGCTTCATGCTCAGACGTTTACCGACATAAAGACCCATCTTTCAGGCGTCAGTGGCAGTGCCTGCTCCTGGATTGATTACGACCAGGATGGTGACCTCGACGTTTTTGTCAGTGGTGAATTCTACGGGAAAGGAAAACATTATATCAGCACAAGGCTTTATCGCAATGACCGGCACAATCATTTCACCGAAGTTTTTTCACCGGTGGTAAACGTCTATCGGGGTGCTTTTGACTGGGCTGATGAAAATCTCGATGGAGAGAAGGATTTGTTTATCATTGGTCAGAATGCAGCCGGACATTCCGTATCGAAACTCTATATAAACAACAAACGAACGGCCAACTTTATACCTGTAAAGGTGGATATCCCCGGCTTGAAAGATGGTTCGGTGCAGTGGGGCGATTATGACGGCGATGGCGACCCCGATCTGTTGCTCACCGGGGAAAGCGCCTCAGGACCTGTGACCTGGATTTATCGAAACGACCGCCATAACAAGTTTACAAGAATCAAAGCCGGACTGCCCGGTGTTCATTATGGCATTGCTAAATGGGCAGATATTGATCAGGATGGCGACCTTGACGTGATAGTAAGCGGAACACTCTCCTCAGGGAAATGCATCACAGAGATATTTATCAATAACAATGGGAAATTTGTTCGCCTGCCCATCGGTATTATCCCTGTGAGCCTTAGTGATATAGCTTTTGCCGATGAAGATTTGGATGGCGACCTTGATTTTGTGATTTGTGGTGAGACACAAGATGGCCGATATGTTACCCAACTTTATAAAAATCAAAAGAATGGTTATTTTTCCCTCGCTTTTACCGCCTTTACAGGCGTTCGCACCGGTTCGGTGGCTTGGGGCGATTATGACCACGATGGCGACCCTGACCTGCTGATTACAGGCGAATCTGCCAACGGTCCGGTATCCCAGATTTTTCGTAACGATGGAAATGATGTTTTTACAAACATTCATGCCGGACTACCCGGGCTTTATATGAGTGATGGTCACTTTGGTGATTACGATCAGGACGGTGACCTCGATGTGCTGATATCGGGCATGTCTTCGCAATACGGTTTTTATACTAAAATCTACCGTAATGATTTCATTACCACTGACACCACAAAAAAAATTACCAAGGTGAATACCGGTATTTTTACATACAACACCAAGGTTACACCCATGGCTAAAAAGATATATTACTATGTGTATGCTTCCTGCTATTGTGATCTGTATGGAAAGGGTAAAAAAGATTATCATGTGTTTTTCAGTCCCATAAAAAAACAATTGAAACAGTATGAATTGCAACGGCATTTTAACAGAATTATCAGAGAAAAATATCCTTTTCGGGCCAGGTTTAATCAGGCTGAAATCATTCAGAATGGCTTTGTTACCTATTCGGAAGCTAAAAAATCCAAAAACATTACTATTCGTGGATATAAAACCAATAGCTTTAAAATTCATGAATTAAAATGGTAGAACCCGTGAAGAAAAAAGTGTTGTTTGTTTGCCTTGGAAACATTTGCCGTTCGCCAAGCGCGGAGGCTGTATTTAAAGCACTGACCGAAAAAAAAGGTCTTGACGGAGATTTTGAAATCGACTCTGCCGGTACTTCTGACTGGCATGAAGGTGAACCTGCAGACCAGCGCATGCAAAAACATGCTCAAAAACGAGGCTATAATCTGACTTCTTTGTCCCGAACGGTAAAACCGGAAACAGATTTTGAAGAATTTGATTACATCGTAGCCATGGACCGCGAAAATCTTAAGGAATTAAAACGAATAGACCCCCGTGCCGGCCATCTGAGAAAATTATTTCTGATAACTGATTTTTCCCGTAAGTATGACTATGATGAAATTCCCGATCCCTATTACGGCGGGGAGAAAAGTTTTGAACTGGTCCTTGACCTGCTGGAAGATGCCAGCGAAGGTCTGCTGGCTTACATTCAGCGGTAAAAGTCATTGGTCTTTCCGGTTTTACCCTTGTAAGCTTTGAATGCTCCCGACAAATCATCTATTTTTGCAAAAAGTACTGATTTTGCATAATCGTTTTCAAACATCTGTCCGTTATTTTCTGCTTGCCGCTGCGGCTATGCTTTTTGTTGCCACAACTTTTGCCCAGCGAAAAACACGTATTCAAATTCTGAATGCCGATCATTACCGCTATAATGCCCGGTTTAACAAAGATATTCAACGACTTATCGGTCATGTGAGGCTACAACAGGATTCTACAATCATTACTTGCGACAGTGCTTACCTGAACAATAAAAATAGAAATCTCGATGCTTTCGGCCATGTGCATATCAACGTAAACGATACGTTAAATCTTTTTGGCAACCGGTTGCATTATAATGGTAAAAAGCGGATAGCTGAGTTTTTTGGAAATGTTAAACTGGAAGATTCCAGGGCTGTGCTTACCACGGAGCACTTGGTTTTCAACCGACTTACCGGAATGGCATTTTATGATGTGGGAGGCACTATTGTTTCTGATTCCAATGTGCTACAAAGCCGGCGAGGCGATTATGATACGAAGACCAAAATATTTTATTTTAAAAAAGATGTTATTCTTACCAATCCCGACCAGGTTACCCATGCTGATACACTGATCTACAATACAATAAATAAAACAGCTTATTTTAGAGGGCCAACACTTATCAGGGGAAATAACAGTGTTGTAAAAGTGGTGGATGGATGGTACAACACCGCCAATGGCATGGTTCAAATGCGAAAACGACCCGAAATAGAAAGCGGCGAACAGCAACTCACGGCTGATAGTATTCGTTATGACAACCATAACGGTTTCGGACGGGCTTTTGGCCACATCAGTGTGCTGGATACGTTGCACAATCTGATAGTTAAGGGCCGGTATGCCGAAATATGGAACAACAGTGGTGTTACCTTCGTCACCGATAGCGCCGTAGCCATCACTTACGATAAACAGGATTCCATGTTTTTACATGCTGATACTTTATGGGTCTATTTTGACCGGAAACATCAGGCAAAAAAGATGCTTGCTTACCATGCGGTGCGTTTTTTCAGAAAAGACCTGCAAGGTAAATGCGATTCGCTGGTTTATGCTGTAAGCGATTCGGTTATCAGACTTTATCATTCACCGGTTTTGTGGACCGGAAAAAACCAGCTCACGGCCGATTCTATTTTCATTATTGTTGTTAACAACCAACTGGATTCGCTGATAATGTTTAACACTTCATTCATTATTTCTGCCGACACCCTTGAGAACTTCAACCAGATTAAAGGACGCAATATGGTGGGCTTTTTCCGTAATAATCAGATTTACCAACTAAAGGTGGATGGCAATGCCCAGTCGGTTTATTGGGTCAGAGATGATCGGAAACATTTAATTGGAATCAACAAAGCAGAGTCAAGTTACATGGTTATTGGTGTAGAGGACAATGATATAAAGACCATTAACTATGTTGAGAAAGCTTCTGAAACCATGTATCCTGAAAAGGACCTCCCAAAGGATGGAAGAATTCTGAAAGGATTCTCGTGGCAGGCAACCCAGCGCCCTCATTCGAAATACGATATTTTTAGAAAAGTGAAAAAATAAACGACTGGTTAAAAGAGGGTGACTTTCAGATAACGGTGTGGGTTTTCACGAAGATCTTTTATCAACTTGTCTAAATCTATAACAGACTTGTTCAACGCACGGTACAGGCTGTCATTCACTACCAATTGTCCGACTGTTCCCTTTCCCTTGTTAATGTTTGCAAGCAACTGGTTGATATTTTCCAACGAAGCTTTTGTTTGCCTGATAGTCCCTGCAAGGTCTGCTTTTGACAAAGAATCACTGATGTTTTTAAAATTATAAATCGTAGCTTGCAAATTTCCACGGCTACTACTTAAAGTACCCGAAAGAGAATCCAGATTGGCCAGCGTCCGGTTTACAAGTACACTGTTCTTTTTTATCATATCTTTCAGCTCCGCCGTGGCAACGTTTAGGTTATGAAGGGTCCCGGCCACATCTGAAATACTTGTTTTCAGGTTTTTTTCTCCATTTTTTGAAAAAAGATCGGACAGACTTTTTACCAACGTGTCCACATTGGAGAGAATCCTCTCCGCACGTTCTTTCATGGGCGCCAGTGCCGAGTTGACTTCGTTTTTCAGGGTTACCTCCACGCTACCCCTGAGGGTGTCTCCGCTTTGTACAAG
>CAYLSW010000161.1:0-5283 GCA_964386145.1 uncultured Lentimicrobiaceae bacterium
GTGAGGTAAAAGATTTTGATCCCACGCAGTATTTTAACAGGAAAGAAGCGCGTAAGTATGATCGGTATGCACAATTTGGTTTGGTAGCAGCTACCGAAGCCGTTGAAGATGCCGGTCTTTTAGGTAATGGCATTGATAGAAATCGTGTGGGAGTCATTTGGGCTTCCGGAATTGGTGGCATCCAAAGCTTTCATGACGAAGTAAAGAACTTTGTTACGGGCGATGGGACACCGCATTACAATCCGTTCTTTATTCCTAAGATGATTGCCGACATTGCCGCCGGACATATTTCCATAAAATTTGAATTCAGAGGACCGAACTTTGCTACGGTTTCAGCCTGTGCTTCCTCGGCTAATGCTCTGGCAGATGCTTTTAATTACATTCGTCTCGGAAAAGCCGATGCTTTCATTGCCGGAGGTTCCGAGGCAGCCATTACGCAGGATGGCGTTGGCGGGTTTAATGGTTTGCATGCTATTTCGACCCGTAATGATGACCCTGCAACGGCCTCCAGACCGTTCGATAAAAACCGAGATGGTTTTGTCATTGGAGAAGGTGGTGGCGGACTGGTGTTTGAAGAGCTGGAACACGCCCTGAAACGCGGTGCTAAAATATATGCAGAAGTTGCCGGCTCTGGTCTGTCAGGAGATGCTTATCACATGACAGCTCCTCATCCGGAAGGATTAGGTGCTTTTCTCTGTATGCAGGATGCACTGAAGGATGCGGGCTTTCAACTAAAGGACATTCAGCATATTAACACTCATGGGACATCCACTCCTGTAGGTGATATTGTAGAGCCGAAAGCCATTATGAGACTCTTTGGTGAGGAGGCGTACCACATTAACATAAACTCTACGAAATCGATGACAGGCCATCTTTTGGGAGGTGCCGGAGCAATTGAAGCCATTGCGGCTTTGCTAACTGTTAAAAACGATATCGTACCGCCTACCATCAACCATTTTAATGATGATCCACGAATTGATAGCCGGTTGAATTTTACTTTTGGCCAGGCCGTTGAAAGAAAAGTAGATGCTGCTCTGAGCAATACTTTTGGTTTTGGGGGGCACAATGCCTCCATTATTTTTAAAAAATTCAAAAAGTAAGATGCATTTTGTCTCTCCGTAATTTTCTGAGAATCTATCTTTCTTCCAACAGGGAGATGCGACAAACCATAAAAAATATTTTCGGATTTTATCCCGGAAATATTTTTTTATATAAGCAGGCTTTTCGCCATAAATCGGCCAGCCTGCATCACAAAAGCGGCTCGCGTATCAACAACGAACGTTTGGAGTATCTCGGAGATGCTGTCCTTGGTGTCGTCGTTGCCGACTACCTGTTCAGACGATTCCCATTTGAAAACGAAGGCTTTCTTACCGAAATGCGTTCTAAAATTGTGAGCCGTTCTTCTCTAAATAAACTTTCTGATAAGCTGGGGCTGAAAAATTTCATGCACTTTTCCAATTCCGATGTCCGACAAATGAAATCAGCGGGTGGCGATGCCTTTGAGGCTTTCGTGGGAGCGCTCTACCTTGATAAAGGTTATCATTTTACTCATAAGATTATTATAAAACGAATTGTTGAAATACATTTCGATTTGGATCAGCTGTTGCAATCAGAGATTAGTTACAAAAGTAAGATTATAGAATGGGCACAGAAAACCAAGAAAGATTATCGGTTTCAGTTACTCAGCGAAAAAACCATCAAAAACAGAAAACAGTTCAAAGTGGCAGTTTTTATCGAAAATAAGATGATGGCCGAGGCTTATGATTATACCATAAAAGGCGCCGAAAACCTGTCCGCCGAAAAAGCATGGATTCTTCTTGCGAATCACGGATACACACCCCTCATGAAAACAGGTGATAGCTGACATAGTTATCATTTCTTAACAGGATTAGGCTGCAACTATTACTCGAAATTATTTTACCAACACCATTTATTCTTAACTTTGGAAAAAACTACGCATGGCAAAAAAACGCTATCTCAAAGGCGACTTTTTTGAAGGTTATTCTCTGCTCTGCATTGTTTGCGGACTTCCGGATTTCCGTGCCACCCATTTTATTAACCAATATGGCGGCTTTGAATTAAAAAAGTACAAACATTTTTCCTTGTCACCAGAGAAAGAAGTGGCTTTTTCGTGGTATTATTTTAGCAACAGGGAACTTCGACGCGACTATTACCTGATACTAAACAAAAACAGAGCTGAAATTCTGATGCCTGCTTTGCACAACTTTGATTATTTGTTGTTGCTGTATGGGAATATTACAGCACAATATCTTGGCGAACTTCTCGCTGCCTTACGTAAGACACCTTATGTGACAGCTGTATTTGAACAAGATTTAGACAAGCTGAAAAACGGTGATTTACTTATCGAAAGGAATGAGTTTCATGCCCTTAACCAAGGTGTACAATAATTGAAGAAACAAACTGTTATTAACTAAAACACCAGCTAATGAGCAAGGCAGACAAGCTATCGGGTTACGAAAAATATTATGAGGAGAACAACTTTCTTACCAAATTGAAAAAGCTAATTTTCAAGCTGAGTAAGGAGATGGTTGTCCGTGTTATAATGCTCTGGCTGTTGCTTGTTTCGGGAAAAGTACCCATAAAAACAAGACTGCTTATCCTAGCAGCTCTTGGTTATTTGGTAATGCCTGCCGATTTGGTTTCCGACTTTATTCCCGCATTAGGATTTACCGATGATGTTGCTTTCCTGACCTATACTTTCAACCAGACGACCCGCTACATGGACGATAGCATCAGAAAAGAAGCCGAGAAAAAACTACAAAGCTGGATGACTCCACATGAAAAAGATCAGGATACTGAAAATTCAGTTTATAAGGTCTGATCATGCAAAACGTTTCCTAACACGTGGGTAAAGCCTTCGATATCTTCCTCGGTTGTATCCCACGAACACATCAGCCGTACTTCTGAAGTACTTTCATCCCAGATATGGAAAAAATAATGCTGCTGTAACCGGGAGATAATTTCCGGCGGAATGATGACAAATACGCCGTTGGCATCCACATTGCGGGTAACTTTTAACCGGGAAAACTGCCGCAGGCTTTTTTCTAATAATCCGGCCATTCGGTTTGCTGTCAAGGCATTTTTTTTCCACAAATCATCCGTGAGGTAGCGGTCGAATTGTGCCGATATAAAACGCATCTTTGAGTGCAGCTGCATCCCCTGTTTGCGAGTATATTCAAAGTCTTTTGCCAGCATTTTATCAAAAAACACAACGGTTTCACCAAACATCAGACCGTTTTTGGTTCCCCCGAAGGATAGCACATCTACACCTGTATCGGTAGTCAGGGCACGAAAAGTAACGCCGAGGGCTGCCGCCGCGTTACTGATACGAGCGCCATCCATGTGTAACAACATGTTGTGGCTGTGTGCAAAATCTGCCAATACTTTTACCTCTTCCGGTGTATAAACGGTGCCTTTTTCGGTCACCTCCGAAATGGAGATAACCCGTGGCTGGACATGATGCTGGAAACCGATGCTGTGTAGAAATGGTACGACCTCGCCGGTGCTGATTTTCCCGTCTTCCGTTTCGACTTCCAGAATTTTAGAACTGCCAAATTTCTCCGGTGCGCCACATTCATCTTCATTCATGTGAGCACTTTTTGCCGAAACAATAGCCTGGTATGGACGCAGCAAATGACTTGTTCCAAGCACATTGGCAGCTGTACCATTATAAACGAAAAAGGGAAAAACAACATCTCCAAAAAGATGTTTAAATTTCGCTATGGCTTTTTGTGTATAAATGTCATTTGGTTCTCCGTAAGCTTCCACGTGTCCGACATTGGCTTGTTGCAACGCCTTCATAATTTCGGGGCAAACCCCCGACCAGTTGTCGCTGGCAAATGCTTTGATTGGTTTCTCCATACCGGTTATCTTTTTTTCAGTTTTTGTATATCCTGTTTTTGTTTCATCTCACGTGTACTCAACAAGCCACAGGCGGCATCGATGTCCTGTCCGCGCGATGACCTGATGGTGGTGGTAATTCTTTTGGCATTCAACGCCTCTTTAAACTGCATAAGCCGCGTTTCGTCTGTACCTGTCAGAGAGGTGCCCGGAATGGGATGAAACCGGATGAGGTTGATACGGCAATGAAGTCCGTTGAGAATACGTGCCAACTCTTTCACATGACGCGGGGTGTCGTTGAGACCGTTGAAAACAATGTATTCGAACGAAACCCTGCGCTGGCGGGTGAAATTATGTTCTTTTAATTCCGAGAGGATGTCTTGTATGGGATATTTCCGACTCACTGGCATGAGCATCTCCCGTTCCTTTTCGAAGGGTGTATGCAGGCTTACCGCAAGATGACATTCACTGTTTTCCAGAAAATGGCGCATGGCCGGCACAACGCCAATGGTGCTGACGGTGATTTTTCGCGGACTACGGGCAAATCCCCACTCCGCAGTCAAAATTTCAAGACTTTGCATTACCGCTTCCATATTGTCCATCGGCTCACCCATACCCATAAAAACCAAGTTGGTAACGACCGCTTTCCCGGGAAGGCTGCGGATTTGGTTTAAAATTTCCCCGGCAGTCAGATTGGCCTGAAATCCCTGCTTTCCCGTCATACAAAAAAGGCAGCCCATTTTGCATCCCACCTGCGATGAAAGGCAGAGGGTAGCACGTTTGTTCTCGGGAATAAATGCTGACTCAATAAAACCCAGGTCACCTGCTTTGAAAAGGTATTTTTTCGTCCCATCCGATGACGACTGTACGTTTATCGGCTTCTGTAATCCAAAAGTATATTTTTCCGCAAGGACAGCCTTCAATTTTTTTGAAAGATTACTCATCTCCTCTATTTCATGGATATCTTTTTTGTAAAGCCAGTCGGCGATTTGTTTGCCCACAAACTTCGGCGCACCTGATGCCTGGGTTATTTCCTGAAGCTGATAGAGTGTTTTGCCGAAAAGAGGTTTTAATGTCATTCTGTTTTTTTTAGGCTGGCAAAATTACAAAAAAGCAGATGGATAAGTGTATAACAGAGAGATTGCAGAGAAATCATCCTGTATAAAAGTTATTTTCCGAATATTCTTACTTTTGCAGCGCATGAAAATTCAGGCATTTGAACAAAATTTTTTATCCTAATGCTTCATTCTCTAAAAATTACGCAGGTATTTTTTCTCGCTATGATAAAATACTTTTATGCCCCACTTTACGGTGTTGCTATCGGGATGGGATTTTGGGAGAATTTTTTCGCTCTTATTACCGGCGGGACACTGGCTTTTACCATTTACTATTATTTCTCTGATCTTGTTATTGTGTATTCCC
>CAYLSW010000162.1:0-5248 GCA_964386145.1 uncultured Lentimicrobiaceae bacterium
TGACTTTGTACCCGAGTATTAATAATTATGATGATTCTGAAGCCGGTGCTGTTTTTAACCTGGATTATTATTACCAGTTCAACGATAAATTGTTCTTTGGCGTGAGGGGCGGTGCTTATTATGTCCTTGGTATGGACGGGTTAACATTAACGCCTCTCCTCGGGGTTAAGTTTTGATGGGATAGGACACTTATCAGACTGATTGTTATGATCTAAACTGATCTATTTGATCTCATGGTCATTCGGATTTGCAATCCGAATGTTTTGAGCCGAGGAATTTATAATTTCGGGCTGAAGTGACTGAATGTATTAAAATCAAAGCATATCCTATTATACAATTTACGTAAAAACAAATTTGGGTGTTGGCATAAAATTCTGATATTTCAGGTCAAAAGAAAAACTGTTTCATAAATCTGTTTTTAATGTAAATTGCCAGGCAAATCAATATGGTTATTTTGAATCGTTACAAATTAGATTGCTTTGGACATAAAACAGTTTCTGGAAGGTAAAACAGCCGAATACAACCGGCCGGCTTTCATTGCCGAAGACCCCATCAGCATACCCCATAGTTTTTCGCGTAAAGAGGATATTGAGATTTCGGGTTTCCTCACGGCACTGATTTCCTGGGGACGAAGGCCTGCCATTCTGAAGTCGGCTCAAAAGCTGATGCAGCTTATGGATTATGCCCCTTACGAATTTATTATCGGGGCAGATAGTTCGGATTTAAAACGAGTTACAGGCTTTGTCTATCGTACTTTCAACGCCTCCGACCTGTTGTTTCTGCTCGAAGCACTCCGGCATCTCTATTTGGAACAAGGCGGCCTGGAAAAGGTTTGTGAAACCTGGTACCGAAAAACGGGAACAATAAAAGGACTTATTTCCGGCTTACGGACGGAGTTATTGAAAACCAGCCATCTCTCCCGGTCGGAAAAACATCTTGCAGCACCTGAAAAAGGTTCGGCAGCAAAACGTATCAACATGTTTCTGCGCTGGATGGTGCGCCGCGATGACAAAGGTGTGGATTTCGGAATTTGGAAAGGAATTTCATACTCTGCGCTTATGATTCCACTGGATGTACATTCGGGAGATACCGCAAGAAGACTCGGTTTGCTCCGGCGTAAACAGAACGACTGGAAAGCTGTGGAAAAGCTTACTGAAAATCTGCTAAAATTTGATTCGGAAGACCCGGTAAAATATGACTTTGCCCTCTTTGGTACGGGGGTTTACGAAAAGCTTAAATAACCCGTTTTACGATGACTCAACATCTTCGTTAATGTCAATCCCAAGATCAATACCAAGACTTTTATTATATATTGCCATCGCCTTAAGGCTCATACCCATACTGGAAAATCCACCATCGTGATACAAATTTTGCATGGTAACTTTCCGGGTTAAATCGCTGAACATGACAATGCAGTAATTTGCACACTCTTCGGCATCGGCATTTCCCAACGGCGACATGCGATGCGTAAAGTCCAACAGTCCATCAAAGCCTTTTACACCTGTACCCGCGGTAGTTTTTGTCGGCGACTGTGAAATAGTGTTTACCCTGATTTTATGCTCACGGCCATAGATATAGCCGAAACTACGTGCAATGGACTCCAGCAGGGCCTTGGCATCAGCCATATCGTTATAGCCGTAAAGTACACGCTGAGCTGCAATGTAAGAAAGTGCCATCACCGAACCCCATTCGTTTATAGCATTCAGTTTAAATGCCACCTGCAACATTTTATGAAAAGATATGGACGAGATATCGAGCGTTTTATTCAAATAATTGTAATTCAAATCGTTGTAAACACGTTTCTTCCGAACATTCAAAGACATGCCAATAGAGTGCAACACAAAATCGACCTTACCGCCGAGAATCTCCATAGATTTTTCAAAGACATTCATCAAATCATCCACGCTGGTGGCATCGGCCGGAATCACTTCCGCATGGCATTTTTCCGCCAACTCGTTCAGCTGTCCGAAACGCAGTGCTGTAGCCGTATTACTCAAAGTAAACACTGCGCCTTCTTCGTAAGCTTTCTCCGCCACTTTCCAGGCAATAGAATTACTGTCAAGAGCGCCGAAAATAATTCCCTTTTTTCCTTTTAATAAATTATATGCCATTTCGGATTATTTAGAGTGAGTTCAAGCGGCAAAGATAAAAGAAAATAAAAACAAGCTTGGGAAACACCATTTTTCGGTTAAACAATCTATACTTTATTCAATAGTTCAGAGGCAGCCGCCCTGGATACCTTCGTTATCTTTTCGTCACTCAGCATTTTAGCAATTTCTTCGACGCGGTCTTCAGGCGCTAATGATACAATTTCGGAAATGGTCATATCTTTTTCAATACGCTTAAAAACTTTGAGATGCACATCGGCACGGGAGGCAATTTGCGGTAAATGAGTGATATTCATCACCTGAATGTGTGTTGACATTTTTTTCAGGATATTCCCCAGCTTTCCGGCAATATCACCGGAGACACCAGCATCTATTTCATCAAAAATAATGGTGGGCAGCACGCCAGCCTGATGCACCAACGACTTGAGTGCCAACATGAGACGCGAAAGTTCGCCGCCGGAAGCTGTTTTGGCAATGGGAGCCGGATCACCACCTTTGTTGGCATTAAAATAAAATGTCAGCGCCTCTTTTCCATGGGAGGTAAACGTATCCAGTTCCTCCACCTGTACATGGAATTGCGCCTCTTTCATGCCCAGCTGCTGTAACAAAACCTCCACCTGTTTTTCAAATCCGGGAAACTTTTGCTTTCGTGCAGCACGAAGTTTCATGGCTGCATTTTCCAACTTTCGCGAAACCACAGCCAGATGTTGTTGCTCAGCTGCCAGCTCTTTATCCAGGCCGGAGATAGCATCCAACTTTTGGCTATACTCTTCACGCAAAGCAATGAGTTCGTTGATGCCGGAAACATGATGCTTTTGCTGCAGGCTGTACAGCGTATCCAATCGCTCTTCCACCCGTTGCAGTTCTGCCGGATCAAAGCTGCTTAGTGAAGCAAAATTTTCAATCTCTGCTGCCAGGTCAGCCAGCTCAATATAGGATGACCGCAACCTTTCGGCAAACTCCGCAATAGACGGATGAAAATCCGAAAGCCGGGCAAAAGTCTCTTTTAGCCTGCCAAGCTGCTCCAAAACAGCAGCATCCTCTTCCTTGAGTAAACTCACGGACATATCGGAAGCTGTTTTTATTTCTATTGCATGTGACAGCAGTTTGTTCTTCTCCTCCAACACGGTCAGCTCATCCACATTCAGCGCTGCCGACTCCAGTTCGTTCAGCTGAAAGCGAAAATAATCCTCATCGCGTTTGGATTGTTCATTTTGTTGCTGCAATCGGGCCAGCTTGTTTTGACTTTCACGATATTGACGATAAAGTAACTCATAAGCCTGCTGTAGTTCCGGCCGATTAACATACGCATCAAAAAGTTCCAGTTGAAAACCGCTTTCATTGAGCAAAAGTGTCTGATGCTGGGAATGAATATCCACAAGGCGGTTTCCGAGAGTCTTCAGCAGATTCAGGTTTACAGGAGTATCATTCACAAAAGCACGTGACTTCCCTGCCGGATTAATCTCGCGCCTCAAAATGGTTACAGATTCATAATCCAGATCGTTTTCTTCAAAAAAACGGTCAAGGTTTAGCTTCCCGATATCAAAAGTGCCTTCGACGACACACTTTCTCCCCTTATCCATGAGTACTGAAGGGTCAGCACGTTTTCCGAGAATCAACGACAAAGCACCGAGCATAATGGATTTCCCGGCTCCGGTTTCACCTGTGATAACAGTAAATCCCTGACGAAAACTAATTTCAGCAGCACTAATCAGCGTATAATTTTTTATGGATAGTTTCAGCAGCATGAAAATTCTCTTTCTTAGAGGACAAAAATAAGAAAACGTCCCGATGAAAATACAAGTTGGTAAAATCTCCGGGGGTTTTGTTCTGCCACCCGGTAGTACAAAGAAGCATTTTATTACTTTTGCACCATGGCAAAAAAGCATACGATTTTTCTTTTGCTGGGCAGTAATATTCATCCCAGAGTTGTTTACCTTAACAAAGCTATCGAATTTATTAACAACTCGTTAGGAGAGATAATTTCGGTTTCTTCGCTGTACGAATCCGAGCCGTGGGGATTTAAGGCTTCCCTGTCTTTTTTGAACCGTGTTGTTTGTGTAGAGTCAACATTTGAGTCACTGGAAATTTTGAAAAAAACACAGGAAATTGAGCTGCTGCTGGGACGTACCACAAAGACAAGCGGCGAGTATGTTTCCCGCACCCTGGATATTGATTTGCTCTTTTTTGATGATGAAATTATCAATTTACCGGAGCTGACCGTTCCACATGCTCATATCGCCAACCGGCGTTTCACCTTGATGCCGCTGGCTGAGGTGGATCCGGCAAAAATCCATCCCGTCTTAAAGAGAACCTGTCGCCAGCTGCTGGATAGCTGTACCGATGGCAGCAAAGTTTGGAAATATAAAGAAAAACAGACTTATGCGTTATAACTTTATTGCCATAGAGGGTAATATCGGTGCGGGGAAGACTTCACTCGCCACGAGGATATCGCAAGATTACAATGCACATCTTATTCTGGAACAGTTTGAAGAGAACTCTTTTCTTCCCAAATTTTACAAAGAACCGGAAAAATATGCTTTCCCGCTGGAGATGTCGTTTATGGCTGCCCGTTATCAACAGCTGAAAGACCAGTTGCTGTCTATGGATTTGTTTAAGACGTTTACCATCAGTGATTATTTCATTGTGAAATCGCTGATTTTTGCCCGGCAAAACCTACAACAGGATGAGTTCAAGCTATACACCAGCTTCTTCAATATTATTTACCAGCAACTTCCCAAGCCGGATCTTTTAGTTTATCTATACGTAGATACCGAACGCTTGCAGATGAACATTAAAATGCGCGGTCGTCCTTACGAGCAAAATATCAAGGATGAATATCTGAATAGAATACAGGACGGTTATCTGGAATTTATCAGGCAGCAAAATGATTTGCGGATTCTTATTTTAGATATCAACAAGCTTGATTTTGTAAACCGTTATAAAGATTATCAAAAGATTACAGAGGTCATTGGTCGCGAGTACGACCCGGGGGTTCACAGAATCATTTTTTAGACCGGCAGCCTACTTTGCCTGTCTTATGATGTCCGGACGCAGGTTGTGGATATTTTCAGGATTATGGGGTGACTTCCGTGTATTTCGAGGAGCAAGACGGATATTGAGACCAAAACCGGCCTGAA
>CAYLSW010000163.1:0-5130 GCA_964386145.1 uncultured Lentimicrobiaceae bacterium
ACCGGCCTCTTCCATTTGGCGTTTTAACTCCTGTTGAACTTCTTTTTCCTGCGTACTGAGAGATTTAATCTTCACCAGTTTCGACAGGCTGTGGGCGGTATCGTCACGGTATTTCTCGGAAAGTTCTTTAATTTTTTCGAATATATCTTTCATAGCCTTTAATTTTTTGGATGGCAAATTTATGAAGTTATTTGGATAAACGATTTTTGAATCCTAATCGAACGTATAGGCTTATCCGTGTCACCTTGAAAAAGGCAAAGATAAAAGATAATACTAATTAACAGGCATTAAAAAAACCTGCTAAATTTTAGCAGGTTTTTTTAATTGAGCAGGTTACTTTTACTTCAAATGAAGTTTCTTTTTCACCAGCGGGGTAATATCATCACCATTTCCATAATAGAGAACGACGCCTTGAGAGACATCGAGAATGTAATTGTAACCGTTTTCTTTACCTACAGCGTCAATAGCCGTTTTCACCTTACTGATAATGGGCTGAAACAATTCTTGTTGTTTTTTCTGAACGTCCTTATCAGCAGAAGCCTGAAAAGCCTGAATACGCTGTTGCAGGTCGGAAATTTCTTTTTCCTTGGTTTGTCTGATTAAATCGGACATCGTGCCCACATTACTTTGGTATTCCCGCACTTTGCTTTGGTATTCCTGAGCCATGGATTGCATCTGTTTTTGTAACCCGGCAGCGTATTTTTTTACCTGAGCCTGAGCAGAGTCGGCTTCCGGCATCGTACTCATTAGCTTGTTGGAATTGATGTAACCGATTTTTAAAGGGCTCTGAGCAAATCCAAATCCGGAAATAAAGAGGGCGATGACTAAAAGTAAAAAACCTTTTTTAATTGTTTTCATTGCATGAATATTGTGATGAATAATAATTTAACTTCAAAAATGAGCGGCAAATTTAAAAAATTTTCATCAATGATTGTAATAAAATTCGTTAAATGAAAAAATAACTTCATCAATAGTTCGGTAATTTTTCGTTCTCGCAAAGACGTCAAGAGGCAAATGCTTGGTTCATAATAAGTTACACTTATCATGAAACATCTACAACTGATTGAAAATCAGATTAATAAAATTATTACCGGAGTATTGTTCATTATTGTTGCTATAAAATCTTATCTCTATCGTGAACCGGAGCTGTTTGTTTGCATAACTTTTCCGAGTTCGTCAAGTACAGCGTCACTGATGTCATATTTCGGGTTGCCGTAAAGCAGGGTCGGGCTTCCCGCTTTATCAAAGACAAAAGCAATATTTTCCGTCGTTGCGATGGTTTCTATGGCATTGTAAACCTTTTCCTGAATAGGCTTTATCAATTCTTCCCGTTTTTTGAACAAGTCGCCTCCAGGGCCAAAATATTCTTTTTGTAAAGCTTTTACCTCATTATCTTTTTTTACAATTTCATCTTCCCGTTTCTTTTTCACATCGGCTGGTAACAGGATGGCTTCCGCCTGATATTTTTTATACATCTCACTGACCTCTTTGTGCTTCTCAGTAATTTCTTCCTGCCACTTTTTTGATAAGCTGTTTAAAATATCCTGAGCATCGGTGTATTCAGGAATATTTTTCAGAATATACTGTGTGTCCACAAAGGCACTTTTTTGTGCATGAGCCGTGGGTACAAAAGCCAGCAATAACAGTCCCACAACAACTATCGAAACAATTTGTCTTTTTGTCTTTTTCATAGTGTAATGATTTTATTTTCAATAAAACTCACAATAAGCCTGTCAAAATTAGTCAAGCGAACCGTTCATAGAGAAGTGGAAATGGCTTCCGCTGGCACTGGGGATCCCCGGAATTTTATCGAATCCGTAACCCCAGTCTAGGCCGAGTAGACCAAACATGGGTAGATAAATTCTGGCGCCAATACCGGCCGAACGTCTCAGATTAAATGGATCAAAGTCTTTCGTTCCGGCCCATGAATTGCCTGCCTCAAAGAAAGCTTCAATATAAATGGTAGAAGTGGGTGCCAGTGAAATAGGGTAGCGCATTTCCAAAGTATATCGTGAATAAATTGATCCTCCGAGATTTCTGTTTTTATAGTATTCAGGTGTTATAGTTTCGTTGCCGTAGCCCCGCATGCCAATAACCTCTCGTCCATCGTAGTTGTTGTAACCCGACAACCCGTCACCACCGAGATAAAAACGCTCAAACGGTGTCACTCCCAATTGGGAATTGTAAGCGCCAAGATATCCGAATCTGGCTTTGGTCACCAGCACCAGCTTATTCATCAGCTCAAAATAGAGATAAGCTTTGAATTTCCATTTGTAATATTCTATCCATTTATATTTCTCAGTATCGGGAAGTTTTTTGTAATCTTTATTCGTAAAAAGCGAATAAGGTGGTGTTAATGCTAACGATAGCGAGATGTTGGAACCGGATCTGGGATAAATGGGAGCATCCACCGAATTTCTTCCAAAAACAATATTGTAGTTCAGATTGTTGTATTTACCGTTTCCATTTCCAACAGAAAAAATAGCAGCGTAATTTTCCAGGCTGTAAAGTTGAATGTTTAAGGCCTGATAAAGTGTAAAATAGTCATCAGGCCATTGCAAACGTCTTCCCAGACCAAGGGTGATAGCGTGGCTCACAAATTTTCGGTCTCCATTTGAAGCAGATATTGGGTTGTTTGGATCGGGTATTATGGTAGAACGTGATTTTATGGAATAGATGGAATAGTAATAGGAGAGAGTGAGAGCGTTAGGCTTTTTGCCTCCTAACCAGGGTTCGGTAAAGGTAATCCCGGCACTCATATAGCCAGCGCCATAAGTTTGGAAGCGAATGGATAGTTTTTGTCCATCGCCCGAAGGGACAGGCCTCCATGCTTTGGCGTTAAAGAAATTACGTAAAGAGAAATTGTTGAAACTCAGACCGACAGTTCCGATAATTCTTCCATAGCCCCAACCGCCCGAAAGCTCTATCTGGTCGGCGGAAGTTTCTTCCACTTTGTAGTTGATATCCACAGTTCCGTTTGCCGGATTTGGCTTGATATCCGGTTTGAGGTTTTGTGCATTAAAATATTTCAGGTTTGCCAGTTCACGCACACTTCTGATGACATCCGAGCGGCTGAAAAGTTGTCCTGGTTTTGTACGAAGTTCGCGAATAACCACATGGTCGTTGGTTTTGGTATTTCCGCTTACCGTTACCTTATTGATGCGAGCCTGTTTCCCCTCATGTATGCGGATCTCTAAATTGATAGAATCGTTACTCACATAAGTTTCCACCGGTGTGGCCGAGAAAAACAGATAACCGTTGTTCATGTACAAGCTGCTTACATCGAAACCTTTGCTGTTGTAATTCAGGTTGGTTTCCAACAACTTTTTGTTGTAAACATCTCCTGGTCTTATACCCAGAACAGCGCTTAGAAATTTAGAACTATAAATAGTATTTCCAATCCAGGTGATTTTCCGATAATAATATTTATCCCCTTCTTTCAGATAAATATTTATCCCGATATCAGTCTTGTCAATTTTATAAATGGAGTCTTTAAGTACTTGGGCATCACGGTATCCGGCGGAATTGTATTCGACAACGATTTTGTTCAGGTCATCCTTAAATTTCGACTGAATGAATTTGGAACTTTTGAAGATTTGTAGGCGGTAGTTTTTCATTCCATAGCCGACAAGGTCGTCTCTGAGTTTCTTTAAACGGAAAGTAGCTGCATCAGCCACAACCTTGACCACGAGAGGGCCCAGGGGATTCAACGGGTTGAAATAACCTTTCTCACGGGTGTCTTTCATGGCACTTCTCACCTTATCTTTTGTGAAAGCATGATTTCCGTAAATGTTGATAACGGCAATTTTTACTTTCTTATTTTTCTTAATGTTTATGGTAAGGTCAACAAACTCCTTATGATTTTTTCGTGGACCTGCCTTTTTACTGGAAATGTTTACCTGCGTGTTCAGATAGCCTTTGCCACGATAATAATTTTTAATAATTTTTTCGGTACGGATGATTAAATGGCTACTTACGACATCACCACGAGTAAGGTTTATCTTGTCTTTCAGATCATCCTGCTCGCTCTTTTTTATGCCTGAAAAGTTAAATTCATTGAGTTTGGGCTTCTCCTGCAGATAGATATCAAGATAGATGGTATCGCCTTTTATTTTGGTAGCCAAAATACTGATGTCATCAAAAAGTCCCTGGTGCCATAGATTTCGGATGGCGGTAGTAATTGCATCCCCGGGTATTTTTATTTTCTTCCCCTCTTCGAGGTCTGCCAGCATAACGACAACCGATTTGTCGAGATAGTTTATTCCGGAAACATCAATACCACCAATAATGAATTTCCGTGGGTGATCGTAACTGATTTCAGATAGTAAATTTTGTTTCGATTGAGCATTTGCCAATAAAGGGACAAAAGTTAAACCAACGAAAACCAATAAAAGCCAATTCCATCCGTACTTAAACATCTTCATTCTATTCTCCAAATTTTAATTGCTCTCTTGTTAAGCCAAATCTTCTTTCTCTCTTTTGAAATTCAAGAATGGCTTCATAAAAATCTTGTTTGTCAAAGTCAGGCCATAATTTCGGAGAAAAGTATAATTCGGAATAGGCTATTTGCCATAAAAGGAAGTTACTGATACGCTGTTCTCCACTCGTACGAATAAGTAATTCGGGATCAGGCATCTGCGCTGTATTCATATATTTTGAAACAGTGTCACAATCCAAAGTTTCCGGGTTTAGTTTTCCCATTTGCCGATCGTTTATCATTTTCTTAATTGCTTCGATAATTTCCCACCTTCCGCTATAATTTAAAGCCAGTGTCAACACCATTTTCTTGTTGTTCCCGGTTTTCTCCATGGTGCTCATCAGCTTTGCCCTGTTCAACTCCGGAAGGCCGTCAATATTTCCAATGGCGTTGAGCCGGATATCATTTTTATTCAGGGTCGGAATTTCTTTTTCAATGGTCTCAACAAACAGATGCATCAAAGCCTCTACTTCTTCTTGTGGCCGGTTCCAGTTTTCGGTAGAGAAAGTGTACAATGTAAGGTATTGGATACCCATTTCAGCAGCAGCTGTAGCTACCGTACGCACAGCGTCAACTCCTTTGTGATGGCCAAAAGCCCGGTCGTGTCCCTGCTTTCGTGCCCACCTGCCGTTTCCATCCATAATGATGGCCAC
>CAYLSW010000164.1:0-5079 GCA_964386145.1 uncultured Lentimicrobiaceae bacterium
TATCTTAACAACAGTACTTTTAAAGGAACTGTCAGTGCGCCTGTTTTTCCGAGCCTGTATGTGGCTTACAAAGTAAATAAATGGGCATTTTCGTTTGGTTTCAATATTATCGGTGGTGGTGGTAGTGCCGATTTTGCTAAGGGTATTCCTACGGCAGAAGTACCTATTTCCTCGCTTGTTGGCGCTTTTTCCAAGCTTGGCGTTACAGGTTATTCCGTTGATATGGCTGTTAAAGGTACTTCCATGTACCTGGGTTTACAGGTGGGTGCCAGTTACGCTATTTCTGACCATGTATCTGTTTTTGCCGGCGTTCGTTATGTTATGGCAAGAAATTCCTACAAGGGTCATATCAAAGATATTAAACTGAAAACTGCTACCGGCACACCGCGTGCCGATGACTTTATGAACGGCGTGGGTGACCAGCTGACTGCCGGTGCCACACAAGCCTCTGCAGCTTCAGGTTTGTATAAGGCTGCAGGTAATGGTGTCCAGCCATTGCTGGATAATCAACTGGGCGGAGCGACTATTTCCTATGCTTTGGCAAACAGTTTTATTACACAGGCTCAGGCAACCACTATGACCGGTGCTTTGTTACAGTTAGGTCTTACCCAGGCTCAGGTTGATGCCATGACTTTCACCGAAATTCAGTCTGCTTATTATGGCGCTTCTACCAAATTTGCTGCCATGGCAGTAGGCTACACGAAACAGGCAGCACAAATGTATGGTGGTGCCAAACTAATGGCTGACCAGGACATTGATGTAACTCAGTCAGGTAACGGATATACCCCGATTCTTGGTGTCAATCTTTCATTTATGGACAACAACCTTGACATTGGTATTAAATATGAGTTTAAAACCAAAATGACACTGACCAACTCCACTCCTGCCGGAAAAGGATTTGTGATTGGCATGAACACTGATGGTACACCCATTGAAATGTATCCTGATGGTGGAAAACAAAACGCTGATATACCGGCTATGCTTTCCGTTGGTGCAAAGATTAATGTTAGCAAAATGATCTCCCTGCAGGCAGGTTATCATACCTACTGGGATTCTAAAACCGGTTGGAAAGATGTATCAAAAAATATTAATAAGAACTCTCAGGAATATGCTATCGGTGCAGAATTTAACCTTTCCAAAAGTCTTCTTCTGAGCCTCGGTTATCTTCACACAGTATCCGGTGTAAATCCTTCCTATCAAAGTGACTTCAGCTATAGCCTTAATACGAATACTGTTGGTGCCGGTGGTGCCTGGAAACTTAATGATGCCCTTACTTTGCAGTTTGGCGGATATCTTGTGAGTTACCAAAGTCAAACTGTTCCGGGCTCTTATGATGTAGCCGGAACTCCGGTGGCTTATACTACTAAATATGAAAAAAGTACCTGGGCTTTGTCTGTAGGCCTTGATTTTGCCATAGGTAAAAAGAAAAATAAGTAAGTTTTTTTATTCATAGAATAAAAAGCCACGGAGCACAGGTTTCGTGGCTTTTTTTTCGAGAACTGTTATGAAAAAGATAATGAGAAAAAAGGTTCAAAGTTTCTTGGTTTTTGTCCTGATAGTTTCGGTTATACCTCTTTTCGGGCAGACCATTAAAATGCCAAATTTTGCTGTGGCAACGCATCCTTTTCTTGTTAACGAGGTTACTTATCAAAAAGATGGTTTTATGATTGAACTGACCATCGAAAATCAGTCGCCGAGTGGCTATTTTTGTGCCAGTAAACACATTTACCTGCAAAATAATCGAAGTAAGAAGAAAATTTTTATGACCCGTTCGGAAAATATCCCGGTTTGCCCCAGTGTTTACCGATTTAAATGGCAGGGCGAAAAATTGACTTTCAAACTGTTTTTTCCTAAGCTGGACACAACTATTCGCTATGTGGACGTGATCGAAAGTTGTAACAATCATTGTTTTTCCATCTTTGGGCTTATCCTTGACCCTGAGATGAACACTGCCATAAACCAAGGGTATAATGCCTTTGATAACGGCGATTTTCAAAATGCTTATGAATATTTTAAGAAGGCAATAGATAAAAATCCTGCTTATCCTTACGGCTTTTTGTATGCCAATATTATTAAAGTATTGGCGGCACAAAAAAAATTTGCTGCAGCTAAATCCTGGTACAAAAAACTGCAACAAAAAGATTTTCTGGATGAGAATGCCATATTGGTACAAATCTCAAAGGAAGATTATTTTGATAAACTAAAGTAGAAATCAGTCTGTTGATATATACAATACTCCGGTAATAATTTTATTAACCTGATTTTCAATCAGTTGTACTTGTTTCCTAATAAGTTACACTTATTAGGAAACAAGTATTTGCGTCCTGGCGTTTTTGCGAGAACGAAAAGTTACCGAACTATTGATATAGAGAGTATTAATAAATTATTTTCTGATGCAGAACCGGGATAAGCCATCTTTTTTCAGATAAAATCAGGTTTCAAACTTTCTTTTTCTATTTTTGCCTCTTTTCTAGAGGAAAGGTATGCAACAAATAAGTTTTAAGAGGACTTCGCTTTTGATTTTGTTAATCATTTCACAATATGGTCTGTGTGCCCAAAGTGACACGGTGACATTGAATGAGATTCAGGTTTCGTCGGTAGCAAATCCGGTTAAATTCAGGAAAATTCCCCGTCAAATCGAAATTATCTCTCAAAAAGAGATAAAGAATATTCCGGCTAACAGTCTGGGCGATTTGCTGCAACAGGCTGGCGGGCTGGATGTGCGACAGCGGGGTGCCTTTGGAATGCAGGCCGACCTGAATGTTGCGGGCGGCTCTTTTGATCAGACTTTGATAATGATTAACGGAATTCCTATGAATGATCCTCAGACCGGCCATCATAATCTCGACCAGGCGCTCAATATGATAGATGTGGCAAAAGTGGAAATTGTCAGAGGGCCTTCTTCCCGCTGGTTTGGCCCCAATGCTTTTTCCGGAGCTATCAACATAATAACCAAAAGAGAACCCGGAAACAATCTTACTTTTGGAATTCGTGCAGGACAGTACGGTTTGTTTTCAGCTTCCTTACTCGCCGGCTATAGCACCGGACGCGTAACCAATCAAATTTCCGTTAGCGGAAGCCGTTCCAATGGATACCGGATAAATACCGACTTTAAAAATCTGAGTATTAGCCATCAGTCTTTCTTTACAGTGGGTACGGCCAAATTGAATTTGCAATTGGGTTATGCCGGAAAGGCCTTTGGCGCCAACAGTTTTTATACGGCCAAATATCCTGATCAGTTTGAGAAAATCAAAGTCATGTCAGCCGGACTTGGTGTGCAGGGTGGTAGCAGGCTGCAATATCGCGGGTATGTTCGCTGGCGCAGACTTTATGACCGTTTTGAGCTTTTCAGAGAAGGCAACAACTGGTATCGAAAACAGGGCGACTGGTTTGTAAGAGGGTCAGATAGTGCCGGCTTTCATACCCCGGCCGGGTTCTTTTCGTACCGTGGACCTAATTTTCACCGAACGGATGTGGCTGGCGCGGAGGGTAGCGTGGGTTTCAGTTCGGCTTTTGGGAAAACCGCTGCCGGTGTTTCTTACCGGTACGAGAAAATTCTGAGTAATGTGCTGGGGGTGCCCACGAGCGATACCCTGTTTTCCGTGATTGACAAAGGTGCTTTTTACAACCATCAAAAAAGACGTCTGCAATCAAATGTCTTCCTGAACCAGCTTTACCAAAGACAGAACTTCTCCGTTTCGGCAGGCTTAAATGTTTTTTATGATGCCGACTATGGTTTCATGCTGTCGCCGGGCTTCGATGCGTCCTGGTTTATTTCTAATGATCTGAAAGCTTATGTCTCTGTTAACCGTGCCATTCGTTTACCTACCTTTACCGACCTTTATTATCAGGGACCCGACCATATCAGTAATCCACAACTGAAACCCGAAAAGACTTACGGTTTTAGCGGAGGAGTACAATATTTTTTGAAAGTTTTTACTTTTTCAGCGTCTCTTTCTTACCGGCTGGGCTATGACATTATTGACTGGATAAAAAAGACTCCGGATTCCAAATGGCAGAGCCTGAACCTGACGCAAATGAATACGCTCGGTGCAGGTTTTTCTTTTGACTATACTCCGGCGGTGGAGGAGAGGCACCATTTTGTGAAACACTTACGGGTGAGCTACAACTATTTACACTCCGATAAAAGCGCTTCCGGGTATGTTTCGCTCTATGCCTTAGATTATCTTCGTCATAATCTGAGTATTTATTTTCGACATGCTATCGTCCACAGATTATCCGCCACGTGGACTTTTTCCATCCAAAAGCGCCACGGAGAATATTTTGATTACCTCCAAAACAGAAAAGCTCCTTACAGCACAGTCTTTCTGCTTAACACCAGGATAAATTACAGCATACCGCACTTTAGCTTTTATTTGCAGGCCAACAATCTGTTGAACCAAACTTACCGGGATATTGGCAGTGTGGTCATGCCAGGAATTTGGGTGCTGGGAGGTATGCAATATCATTTCTCTTTGAATAAAAAATGAAAAGACAGAGTATGCTGAAAGAAGAATGGCTCTCAAATCCACTTTCTAAAAACTTTCGGATTTTAAATTCAGGAGGGTCAAAGCCAGCGTTCTGAAAGGGAGCAAGGGTTTGCGGAATAAAGGGATTGTAAAAAAATAACCTGACAGTTTCAGCTTGTTCTTTTGTGCTTTTTCTTCGTTGCAAAAGTTTTATACTTAAAACGGGATAAATTTAGACATTTATTAAGACGTCTTTAATCCGGTGCGAATACTCTCATAATTCCCGTTACTTCCTCCAACGTTTATCTCTGAGCCATCCACAGGCAGGCCAGAGGGGTGGCGTGGCGTGAGAGTCTAAGGTAATCGAAGAAGAAACAAAAGACGATAATTCATAGGGGATTCTCACGCTGTACCTACGCACTAACCAGCGCAAAGACAGCTCAGAAATAAACTCCTGCTTTTAATTCGCTTTCAACATCCACCTTGCGGACGACTCAAATAGCTCCGGTAACTCCGATAACTATCAGGGGAGGTAAACCCAGAGCAATGGAGTCAAAGCACAGATGAACGATGAGTTACAAATTTTTACATAGATAAAATTGTCCTAATT
>CAYLSW010000165.1:0-5072 GCA_964386145.1 uncultured Lentimicrobiaceae bacterium
AGTGCCTATACTTCTGATACCCGTAAGTACCCCCCTGTTCGCAACAAAAAGGTGAGTAAAATTCTGATAATAAATATTGGCGATGGTTGCATCGTGAATAATCAATGTATTCTCATCGTTCTCATTGTCCGCGGCTGCACTCCAGTTATGTGAGCCTGTCAAAACAAACGGATCCGATGCCGGATCGCCTTCATCAACAATCATATACTTGTTATGCATGATTCTGGAATTTGTACTATAATAAATATAATGGCTGGTGCCCAAAGCATCAATAAGCGTAGTATTTACTGAGGCCGCATTATTGTTCCTGGAATTAGTGATTACATTTACGGCATCGCCATCTGTCTTTTTTACAGCAATAGCGCTGGCTATTTCATTTCGGGTAATCAGCATAGTGGCAATACTCAAATCGTGGTTAGCTGTGTTGATGTGCTTCACAATTTGGGCGTTAACCCCATCAGTCGGACTAAAGTAACATTCAACCCTGTCACCGTGTATCTTAAATTCGTGAGGCGTATTGTCCTTTTTTGCCGAGCCAAAACGAGCACTGGCAGCATCAGGTTTGTTGCCATGAGAGCCCCACATTTCCTCAAATTCAATTTGGTAAGTGCGTGCAAGACTCTGATCTTGCACAATGATCACATTATTAGCATCACTATTAATCTGCTCTTCGGTAAAGTTGGTTGATCCGGTCCAAACAATTGGGTCGTCCGGATTACCGGATTGTGCATCAATAATAACGAATTTGTTATGCATAATACCGAGGCGTTGATAACTGCTTGGCCCGATAAGCACATGAACAGCGGTGCCATACAACTCGCCAAACCCTATATTTGCAGTGGTACCGCCACCAATCACCCGAACCCGCACACCACGATTAGCGGCGGCTATTAATGCCTTGCTAATGTCACTGATTCCGTTATTGTTCATATTGTAAATAGCCATGTCTATGGTGTACTTTGCACGATTAATATAACTTATCAATGTATCGTCAATGGTTCCCGGAAGATATATTGCATCAACTCCTGTGGAATAAGAGACATCTACCGGAGTATTAAAATAAACTTTCATATCGCCTGATGAATTTGAAACAGTAGCGAACGGAAGCACTGCCGATTTAGCGGTATCATTACCGCTTACCGAAAAAGCCTGCACCCAGGTAATTTTACCGGCATTTAAACCAGACAAATCTATACTATGACCTGCAGACCCACCGGTAGAGGAAATTTTATTGCTTTTTACCGATCCGTCCGTTGATCCGTAGAACATTTCGGTTGTTCCTGAAATATTGGTATTCCACGAGAAGTCGAGTGCTGTATGTGTAAAATTCGTATTTGACAATTTACTTGTTAAGTAGATGGAGCTTGGAATAAAAATATCATTCAAATCACGAGGCAGCAACTGATAGCCTTTATTAGGATTGGAATAATCATATTGAGAACAAATTGCTGTCAGACTTACCGCGGCGCTGGGTATAATTGTTCCCACAAAATCCTGGCCTTTTTTTATATACACGTACCCTGTTTGACCATTGGCAGTAAAGGTGTATTTTTTATTTCCTGCAAAAGTTTGGCCCGCATCACTAAAAATGACTTTGTTAACTTTAACCAATCTGCTTTCATACTTTTCAGAAATTTGATCTGGCGTTAATACAATTGGCGCAGGCAAGGGGTTTCCTGATGACCTGATAACAACATTGGTTATCGAATCAAGTTCGAGCAACTGCCTATAACTTTTAACTGTTCCGGTAATTGTAACCGAATCGCCTCTGTTTATACTGTCTACCGCATTCCCATAAGCAGCAATACCGGCAGTATTATCCTGAAAATATCGGATAATTCCCAACTCACTCCCATTGGTAACTATGCCTTTGACGGTTACAACTTTGCCAACCATTCCCCTGGCCTCCAAAATGGTACTTTGGGCATACCCCGAAGAAAAAATGCAACTAATTAGTAATGCGATAATGTAAGATCTTTTCATATTATAAAAGCTTAATGATATTTAGTTAAATGTAATTTTTAAAGTAAGTTGTAAATTGACTGAGACCCTATGAACATGAAAGCAATTCGAACATCTAAGCTGTTGAAATCCAGTTAATATTATGTGTTATTATCATTGTCGTTGCCAGTAGGAATTCTGTACATTAAAATATAATCTGATTTACTAATTTCATATTGCAAAAGTAATATTATACTTTACATAGCATAATTTTCCGTATCATTAATATTAAAAATTTAATAAATTATTGCTAAATCCTGAAACATGGTACTTCAGATATCCATTATTTGCACTTAGTTAAAGTTAATTCTGCATTATTACCTGATTAATGTGTAGGTAGATGTGTTTTTTATTATACTTTTGCTTTATAGCATTTTCTCTTTTCAAGAATCTTCTATTGGCAACTTCTAACAGCAAATTCTTGTGGATCTGATAAAATCTTATAAGGCAGAGAAAGCGTTGCTGATAATCATAATTTTGGCAGGCGCTTTTTTTCGCTTCTACCACTATGCCGGCTTTTCGCTGTCTAATGATGAACTTAGCGCTGTCAACAGGCTTCATTATAGCAATATAAGTAAATTGATTAACATGGGAGTCCGCCCAGATGGGCATCCTGCCGGTGCTCAGGTGTTGTTGTATCTGTGGGCTAAAGTTTTTGGTTTGTCTCCGGCTTCTATCCGCTTTCCTTTTGTGTTGATAAGCAGTCTTGTACCTCTTTTTGGTTTTCTTTTTGTCAGAAAGATTTTTGGCTCAGCGCCTGCCCTTTTCACTGCTGCAGCACTGGCCTTTAGCGAATTTACAGTACTTTACGGGCAAATAGCCCGCCCATACGGTATAGGGCTCTCTTTTACGCTTCTTGCAGCCTGGCTGTGGGCCGAAGTTGTTTTCCCAGGCCGACGAAGTAAAACCCGCAAGATGGTTACTGCCTGTGCACTATCTTTTTCCTGGGCGCTCTGTCTTTACACTCATTATTTTGCAGCACTCAATGCCGTTATATTCGGATTATCAGGATTCTTCTTTTTGAATAGAGAGAATTGGAAATATTTTTTTGGTGCTGCTTTGGGAACGCTGTTCCTGTTTCTTCCGCATTTCTCCATTACGTTACATCAAATCAGCCTTGGCGGTGTTGGCCAATGGCTTGCCAAACCTTCTTATTCCTGGCTCTGGATGCATGTACTCTTCATTTTTGATAATAGTTTCGTTATACTTGCTGCCATTGTTGTCCTGATCTTTAGTGCCTTATTATCAGACAGAAAAAACTTTAATAAGGATGTTAAATTCAGGGTCTTAATTTTAACATGGTTTCTTTTGCCCATGGCTGTGGGGTTTTATTATTCCCGCCTTATTGACCCTGTATTACAAAATTCTGTGCTTATCTTCTCTATGCCTTTTCTGTGGGCTTTCCTTTTCTCTTTTATACCTTCTGCTCTTTCGAAAACAAGCGTCATCTTCTTGTTTGTCTTCAGTGTATTTTTTTCTCTCAATACTTTTGTTTTTTCCTCCTATTACAAAACACAGCACTTTGGTGAGTTTAAAGGAATTGTTAAGACATTAGCGGAATGGCAGGAGCAGCATAATGGTAAAAGCATTTTGATACTGGCTGAGGTAAACGATTTGAGCTATTTGAAATACTATAATCATCAACTGAAAATTGCATCGGCTCATCATTTTAAAAACGAAAAAGATTTAAAGGTTTTACGGGAAATTTTAGATACCACCAAAGCTGAATTTATTGCATTTGCCGACCCGCAGGACATTGCCAGTCCACTGGCATTAAATATGATAGAAGCACAATATCCTCATCTTGTCAAGTCTGTAAACTTTGGTGACAAGTCGTCTGTTTTTATCTTCAGGAAGGGTAGGTATTTGCTGCCATTTGCGAATGATATTTTTTACAGGACCATGGACTCACTGACCACGAGAGACGAGTTTTGTTACAGCCTTTCGTGGCAATTGAGTAAATGGCAAAAGGACAGCGTAGAGGTTTGGGTCAGGGCAAAGACAGAAGGTGACACTAAGCGTTCAAAAGCCCAATGGGTAGTAACTTTTCAGAATAATCGGGGTGAAACCACCGGGTGGTACTCGTCGCCTTTCTATTTATTTGAAGATGGCAATATTGTCTTTCATCGTAAATTAAAGTACCCTCCGGGGAGCACTTTGCTAAAGACCTATTGTTGGAATCCGGGCAAAAAAAGGCTAAAGTTCAAATTTGTCAAAATCCTGTTAAAATAGATGAATCGTCTCTAAAAAGGTAGGTTTTTGTCAAAATCAGCATAACGCTGGGTTTGGCGACAAAGAACTTCTTTAGAGTGGACTCATAGATACTTCAAGGCAAAGGTCTGCCTTAGCACAGGCCTGAGCTTCACCCTGTGCCGGTTTGAATTATTCAACTTTCGAGAGGATATGCATGGCGGCTTTGATGCCATCGGCAGCACTGGAGATTATGCCTCCGGAAAAGCCACTGCCTTCGCCTGCCACATAAAGGTTTTTGATACCGGCACACAGTCCGTTTTTATCGCGGTCAACCTGAACAGGGGCAGAGGTCTTGCTTTCCAGCCCCAGCAGGTTACCTTCTTCAAAGCCTTTCATTTTTCTGCTGAAATCTTTGAGTCCTTTACGTATGGCCCGACTTATTTCGGATGGGAGGAGTTCCCACAGCGGAGCCTGCACAATCCCCATGGGATAGCTCGTCTCTTTGTTTGCCGAAGTCTCTTTTTGCCGAATGAAATCTTTAATGCTACACATTGGTGCACGGTAGCCGGAGGTGTATTGGTAAAAGTTTTGTTCCAGCATCTCCAGCCAGTCCAGCGCTTCCTCTGCGGAAACTTCACGATACAGTAAATTGTTTAAATTGATACCGGCTACACAGGCGGCATTGGCAAAATATTCATCACGCATATAGCGGCTCATACCGTTCACGATGTTAGTGTTTTCGTAAGCGGTGGCCGGAACAATCACGCCGCCCGGACACATGCAAAAACTGTAAACAGGATGGTCGCCCTCTCCGGGAGAAGTGAGTCTGTACTCGGCTGCTTTGACACCTTTGAGCTTTTTGATGCCCCATTGTGCTT
>CAYLSW010000166.1:0-5013 GCA_964386145.1 uncultured Lentimicrobiaceae bacterium
TAGAGCAGCAGCCTTCTAAGCTGCGGGTCGTGGGTTCGAATCCCGCCTGGATCACAGATAAGAGTGCCGGGTTTAACCTCCATTCTCATATTTCACGCAACTTCTGAGGCGGGTCCGTCTATTCTTAAAAGCACGAAGATCGCCTCATCTTCTTCGACATATCTCTACGGAGGTTGTCAAAAATAGTTGTATTTTCGGATATTCTTCAATAGCTTGCGGCAATGGCCGGATGGTGAGGCCCGAAGTGTGTGCTGCAAGTTGAGTTTCAACTTAAAACCGCATCCTTTGAGCGAAGTAATGTGTCATTTTTTTCAATGCCTTTTATCCAATACTCCGGTAATAATTCTATTAACCTGACGTTCAATTAGTTGTATATGTTTCATAATAAGTGTAACTTATTATGAAACAAGCAGTTGTGTTTTGGCGTCTTTGCGAGAACAAAAAATTACCGAATTATTGTTATCAATTGTTTACCTGATATTGTTTCAAATTCTTTTTCAATCTTCTTTTGTAGTTTATTGTTTTTTGTTGCTGTACAGTCAGAAACTAAAATGCAGTGAAAGCCTTTGTCAATTAAACTATTCATTGTTGTTTTTACGCAATGGTCTGTTGTAAAACCACATACATAAACGTTTTTGATTCCGTTTTCTCTTAAAAGTTGTTCCAGGTCGCTACCCTTACAAGCATCAAAACCATACCTGCCCTGAACTACAATATCTGTGGTTTCATAAATCCCGTCTGTAAATTCGGCTTTCCATGTCCCTTTTGTAAAGCGTTTTAGCAACCTTGCCGGGAAAGGTGTTTTTTTATACCGCTCTTTGTCTTTTTTGTCTAAAATTAGGGGGGCCTGTATCACCTTTATCCTTTGTTTTCTTGCTGCCTTGAGAACTTCTTTCGTATTGCTCAGAACATTCCCTGAAATATATTCTTTCTTGATTATTTTATGGAAAAGCCCTTTTTCCGTCCAGGTCTTTTGAAATTCAATTAATAAAATTGCAGTACTATCCATATCATTTTTTTTATGATTAATAATTAACTGCAAAACTACTCAGGGCTGTTCTAAAATTCATTTACATATGTTGATGCATTTTCATTTTCTTTTTTAACCGACTAAGTTGAGTAGGGGTAATGCCCAGATAACTCGCAATGTGATATTGTGGGATTTTATTTTCTAAATTCGGGAATTCGTTCCTGAACGTTAGATAATTGCTCATTGCTTCTTCTGATAACAATCTAATTTCTCTTACTTGCTTTTGTTCCAGATATGCAATAGTCAGTTTTTGTATGAACAAGCTGACTTTGTTGTGTTTCATTGATATTTTTGTCAGTTCTGTATATGGAATACATAGGATTAAGGCCTTTGATAATGCCTGAATATTGGTAATAGATTCTTTTTCAGGTGAAATACCTGCTGCTACAAAATCGTTTTTTTGCAGAAAAAATTTATTCCATTCTTCCCCTTTTTCATTAAGGTAGAATATTCGTAAAATTCCCTCACTGATAAATCCCAAATCTCTTACTAATTGCCCTTCCTTAGAAAAATATTCTTTTTTGTCAAGCTCTTTTATATACATAAGAGGCTCTATTTCTGACCAACATTCATCACCCAATGGATAAATCCTGTCTATTGTAGCTCTCAATTGTATTTTATGTTTGTCTGTCAGTTGCATTTTTCTGCTTGCTGGTGTTGTAGTGCGGGTTTGTACCGTATTTTGCCACTTGATTTTTTTAGAGTTAGGTCGTTGATCTTATCATTCATTTTCCTGATTACCACGGTTAGTACTACGTGCCTTTCCTTTGCTGTCGGCAGCAACTTCTTGTTTACTATAACGTTCACGGGTATTTTTATAAAATATTTTATTTTGTTCAGAATCTGTAAAATTATCCCTGATTGAGTCAATATCTTTTTTTGAAAAAGGCTCCTTTACTTGTGTCGATGGCAGATTAGTTTCAAACATTAATGAATTTGGATTTATTATATGTAAGTGTGAATCAAATATTTTCATTGATCTTTCTTATCGGAGGCAATGATTTCAATGCTGCAACATGCCGTTAATTTTCTGTTCTCGCAAAGCCACTCAGACGAAAAAAGCTTAAGAACGGCAATTGTTTTTATTATTTCATATCTATATCTTCCGGATAAACAGTTGAATAGAGTTTTTACCGAACTATTGCTCCGAGCTCATTTGTTTAATTTCATTATAGATTTTTTCAGTTTCATTTACCGGAATATTTAATTGCTTTCCATAGTTTATTATTGCCCCTGCGAATAAATCTAACTCATTATTGGCTTTTTTAGATTGAACATCAAGTTGTAATGATGTTTGAGTGTCATAAGGAAATGTTCCGGCTTTTTGAAAAGTTTGTTCAATAATACTACCAGGAAGATCAATTGCTTTTTTTGATGCTATTTTTTGTATTTCCTGCATTATAGCTGTAACTCTCTTCTTTAATTCTGTTTCTTCAATAACTTGTCCGATAGATTTATCATATCTTGCTGATACCAGTCCGAAACTGGCAATAAAGAAAAATTTTATCCATATATCCGGAAATGAATTTTCTTTGTAAATAATATCTATTCTGCATTCTTTTAATAAATCAATCACCCATTTGGGCTCGTAATTAATATGCAGAGGGTCTTTTCCAAATATTATTTTACCTGAAATCCCTTTGTGTTCAATTACGCCTTTCTCTTTAATGTGTGATGCAACATAGACACAGGAAGGGAAGATTACTCCGTTACTGATAACTTTTCTGATCCTGTCATAAATGTCTACCCCGTTCATTAAAGGTAATAGTAAAGTATTTTCACTAACCTTTTCTTTCAGTTCCTTACACACACTCTCAAGGTCATACTCTTTAACACAAATAAGTATTAAACCTGCATCATTTATTTCTGTAATATTTGCAAGGATATGGTCAGGTCTTACAGTTGGTGCTAAGTTTTCGGGGGATAGTAATGTAAGCCCGTTCTCTTTTATAATTCTAAAGGTTTCCTGATGTGCAATAAATGTTACATCCACCTCTTTGTCCTTCTCATATCTTTGGGCAATTTTAAATCCAAAATATCCACCCACACCCCCAATTCCTATTACAGCTATTTTTTTACTTTTCATTTTTATTTATTTATTCCAACCTACGATAACGACATCGAAACGCACTGGTTTTCAAAAATTATTACCCGCTGTTTGCCGTATTGTTAATCTGAAAGTTCATTTTCCAAATATAGTAAAGATTTCCAAATAACTTTTAAGTCACAGATTGGGGCTAAATATTATTGGCTCTTTCTTCTTTAGGTTGGGGCTGTACTTTTCCTGGCACACCAAAATAGTTTTTAGCCGGGAGGATGTGTTAAATGAAAAAATAAAGATGTTCGATGGTGCTGCAACCAGTGGAAGAACGAAACTCTCTCTTTGCAAACACGTGTTGTGAGAAAGGTCTGTTATTGAAAGTCTGTTACATTTTGTGAAATATTTCTCAATATCTGGTAATGACTTCTTCCTGATATTAACGATCACTGATAAAACAAGGTGGTAGTAACCAAAACTCTTCCACTAAAGTCGATGCTGGTATCAGGCTTGAAAAATATTTTAACGAAAAGTTGTGATAAAGAAGTATTTACAAATGGATTAAATTGCTATTCTGAGATAGCTTCTTTCGTCATAATGCGGATGTTCTTCCGGCTGATGGGACTATTTTTCTGATATTCAATCTCTTCAATAAGACTGCTTGTATGGCAGGAGTCGCCGGAATCGCCGGAATCATGGGCACAAGCCAGTTTCTTTCCTGTTTTGGGGTCTGTGATAGAACTGGAGCACTGTTTTTTAAATTGCCCTCCCTTAATAAAAAACATTTTAATGGCAAAGCCGGCAAAAGCAATACCCAGAATGACTAATGAAAGAAGAAATACTTTAATAAACATATCCATACTTTTTAGTACCTTGCAAAGGTATGTATAATTTCTGTTTGAAGTGAAATAGTTAACAATAAATAAGATTTCATCTTTTTACAGTCTGAATGCATAGCACACAATCGCCGTAGCCACTGCCACGTTCAACGATTCTGCTCCTGAATTTTCTGCGGCAGGAATACGTATTCGCTTATCAATAAATACATTGAGCGACTGTGAGATACCGTGTGCTTCACTTCCAATCAGCAAAATGCCTTTTCCCGGTTTTTCAACTTTCCGGATATCTCGGCCATCCAACACTGCACCGAAAACTTTCAAATCATCCGGCTTGCCACCAAACCATTCAGTCAGTGAGGAATAATGCACCCGTACCCGCGCCAGCGAACCCATGGTAGCTTGTACCACTTTGGGATTAAAGGCATCCACAGTCTCTTCAGAACAGATAATGTCCCGAATGCCAAACCAGTCGGCTGTACGGATTATCGTTCCCATGTTCCCCGGATCTTTGATGTCGTCTAAGGCAAGTACATAACTGTTAATAAGTGAGATATCGGGTAATAGATATTCCGGTTTCTCCATCACCGCCAGTACCTCCGAAGGATTTCTCAGAGCGGAGATTTTCTCCATCTCCTTCAAAGTGATGACCTCATATTTTAAGCCCGCCAAATTTTCCTCGTGTACGGTTATCCATGCTTCCGTGGCATACAACTGCACCACTTTCAATAAACCGCTAATAAAATCCAGCACATTGATGCTGCCCTCGGCAATAAACTGCCCGTATTTTCTACGAAATTTGTTCTGATGCAACAAACGTAAAAACTTTATATCAGCTTTGCTTAACATACAGCGAAGATAAAAACAAAACCAACCGAATAAGTCATACTCTTCTGTTTCCTGTTAAAAAATATCCTGTCCCAAAGTAACCACTGCCTGACCACTGCTTGACGCGCGAAGCGCCTGACCACCGTTTGACCACTGCTTGACGCGCGAAGCGCCTGACCACCGTTTGACCACTGAATGACCACTGCTTGACGCGCGAAGCGCCTGACCACCGTTTGACCGTTGCCTGACTATTTCCTGGCCATATCCACCCCACGTCTAAT
>CAYLSW010000167.1:0-4999 GCA_964386145.1 uncultured Lentimicrobiaceae bacterium
GTTACGTTCATTAGCCCGAACACATTGGTGTCAAACTGCTTTTGAATTTGCTCCGGTGTGGCTTTTTCAAAAATCCCTACAGCACCATAACCGGCGTTGTTGACCAGCACATCGATATCTCCGAAAGCTTTCAAAGTGCTTTCCAGTGCTTCGGTAATCGTTTCGGCTTGGGTAACATCCAGCCGGAAGAGCCGGACATTGTCCTGTTTTTGTAAAGATTGCTCTTTTTCCGGGGAGCGCATGGTGGCAGCCACATTCCATCCTTTTCGGGAAAAATATTCGGCTGCAGCCCGGCCAATACCGGAAGAAGCACCGGTGATGAAGATTGTTTTTTTCATTGTCTGGTTGCTTTTAGCATTAGAAAAATAATCAGATAAAAAGTTTTCGCATGGACTTTTCCCGTTTGTGTTGCTGAGAAAGCACAAAGATACAATTTGTTTAGAATCATTCCGGATAATTTTTTTACTTTTGCATAAAGCAAGCTGATAGTCAGTAAATTTTTTCTTCACCCGGATAAATCATGGACAAACCGATTATTGTACAGAAACATTCCTTAAAAATGGATATGGAGGCCGGGACTTATTTCTGGTGCGCATGCGGACGCAGCAAAAACCAGCCGTTTTGCGATGGCTCACACAACGTGACTCCTTTTCGTCCTGTAAAAATAGTGCTGGATAAACCGCAGCAGGTAAAATGGTGTATGTGCCGCCACAGCAGGAAGGGTCCGTTTTGCGACAATACGCATCGTGAACTTTGACCTGTCTATCCCAACCCGTTCCGTTACAATTACGGAATATTTTTATCCAAAAGTGGAATGTTTTCCTTATTGGGAATCGTTCTCATAATGGGAAAAGTTCATTTATTTCTGCTTCAATTTCTCTAAACTGGTATACATCAGTCTGGTACCTAAAGAGGCATGCCTTTTGATAGTCTGTAATTATTAAAATGAACTCAAGAACAGAAAGGAGAAGAACAATAATTCCCCTTTTGGGAATTTTTCCAATTTTTGGAACCTTTTGTTATGAACTGAGGTAAAACATTAACCTAAAAAGAAATATATCTGGAATGAAACGTCCGCTAAAAATTTTTGTGGTCGAAGATGACCTTTTTTATGGAGAACTTTTAAAACGACATTTGTCTTTGAATCCTGACAATGAAGTCCGGCTTTTCAAAACAGGAAAAGAGTGTCTTGATAAACTTTACCTGAAACCGGATGTCATTTCACTTGACTACGGCTTGCCTGATATTCCCGGAGACAAGGTTTTAAAAAAAATCAAAGAAGACTATCCCGATCTTCCGGTCATTATTGTATCGGGGCAGGAGGATATTAAAACGGCAGTTGAACTACTCAGGAGTGGGGCTTACGACTATTTTGTGAAGGATACGGATACCAAAGACAGACTTTGGAATACTGTGAACAATATCAGGCGACACAAAGATCTTCGTATCGAATTGGATGAGCTGAAGGATGAAATAGGACAGAAATATGCTTTTCGAAATATCCTAAAAGGCAGCAGCCCGGCATTGAAGAAAGTTTTTGTCCTCATGGACAAAGCCATTCGCTCCAACATCACTGTCTCCGTATCGGGAGAAACCGGTACCGGCAAAGAGCTTGTGGCTAAAGCTATACATTATAACTCACCACGAGCAAAAAACCCGTTTATTCCCATTAATGTTTCTGCTATTCCCAATGAACTGATTGA
Organism: uncultured Lentimicrobiaceae bacterium; assembly: GCA_964386145.1. GTDB lineage: Bacteria > Bacteroidota > Bacteroidia > Bacteroidales > F082 > Sulfidibacterium. The sequence continues at coordinate 1,704 of CAYLSW010000167.1, forward strand.
GAGTGAGTTGTTTGGTTATGAGAAGGGCGCTTTTACCGGGGCTAATACCCGGAAAATCGGAAAATTTGAATTGGCTGATGGTGGTACTTTATTTCTTGATGAGGTTGCCGAAATGGATGCCAACATGCAAACCAAACTACTGCGGGTAATTCAGGAAAAAGAACTTACCCGGGTGGGGGGTCACGATATCGTTAAAACAGATGTCCGTCTGATTGTGGCCACTCATTGCAATTTGGCCGAAGAGGTACAAAAAGGAAATTTCAGGCAAGATCTCTATTATCGCCTGCTGGGACTGCCCATCGAGTTGCCACCACTCAGGCAAAGAGGATTGGACATTATATTGTTAGCCAAACATTTTGCAAAGAAATACTGTAAAGAAAACGGTTTGGAACAAAAGATATTCACCAAAGCTGCACATGATAAGTTAATGCGTTACAGCTATCCGGGCAATATCCGTGAACTGGCGGCTATCGTTGAACTGGCTGCGGTTATGTCGGATGGAAAGCACATCGACGAACAGCACATCAGCTTTAACTCCGCAGGTGTTCCTTCTGATATTTTATCGGAAGAAACCACCCTGGCCGGCTATAACAAAAAAATTATCCGTTATTTTCTGGAAAAATACGATGAAAATGTGGTGCTTACTGCAGACAAACTTGGAATCGGCAAATCAACCCTTTACCGGATGCTGAAAAATAAAGGTGTTTAATATGGTCAAAAAAAAGGATAAACTTTTCCTGTTACGGGCTTTTCTCGGCGATGACACACAGCAAATCAAAGAAATGCTGGAACTTTTTCTGGAAAATATCCCCAACGATTTAAAAGAATTAAATTTATATTGTGAAAAGGACGATGTTGAAAATGTTCGCAAATCGGCCCACAAGCTGAAATCTTCCGTTAAACTTTTCGGGTTGAAAGAAGTGGGAGAAATTCTACAAAAGATGGAAATCCTCAGCAAAGAAAATCCTCCAAAAAGTCAACTCAAAACACTGATGACACAGGTGAACCAACTCATGGCACACGAACTTAAACTACTCCGGAAAAAACTTATCCGGCTTGAAACGCTCCTTTCTTAATTCCTATCCACTTTTTCTTAACGTTTTTTCACCATCGGGTGCGCATTATTTTGTAATTTTGCGATTCAATTTAAAATTAATCTAAATAGGAAAACAATGAGTGACGAAAAGAAAAACAAGCGCGTTTTGGAAGATGTCACTACCGGAGAATATAAATACGGTTTTGTTACAGATATTGAGTCTGAGCAAGCGCCAAAGGGACTTACAGAAGATACCGTCCGTTTCATTTCAAAAAAGAAAAACGAGCCTGAATGGTTGTTGGAATTCCGCCTTAAAGCTTTCCGGCACTGGCTCACACTGGAGGAGCCTGACTGGGCTCTATTGCATCATCCACCAATTGATTATCAGAATATTATTTATTATTCGGCTCCCAAGCCTAAAAAAGAGCTGGAGAATCTCGACAAGGTTGACCCTGATTTGATTGAAACTTTCAATAAGCTTGGTATCTCGCTCGAAGAACAAAAGCGGCTGAGTGGTGTGGCTGTGGATGCGGTCATCGACAGCGTCTCGGTGAAAACCACTTTTCAGGATACGCTGGCCAAACACGATATTATCTTCTGCTCCATCAGCGATGCTGTCCAAAACCATCCGGATATGGTGAAGAAATATCTTGGAACCGTAGTGCCGTACACCGATAACTTTTTTGCCGCTTTAAATTCGGCTGTCTTCAGTGATGGCTCATTTTGCTACATCCCCAAAGGAGTTCGTTGCCCCATTGAGCTTTCCACTTATTTCAGAATTAATGCAGCCAACACCGGACAGTTTGAACGCACTTTACTTATTGCCGATGCGGGTGGCTATGTGAGTTATCTTGAGGGCTGCACCGCCCCCATGCGGGACGAAAATCAGTTACATGCTGCTATTGTTGAGATTGTTACACATGATGATGCTGAGGTAAAATATTCTACCGTTCAAAACTGGTATCCTGGCAGCAAAGAAGGGAAAGGCGGAATTTACAATTTTGTTACCAAACGCGGTTTGTGCAAAGGCCGAAACTCCAAAATAAGCTGGACACAGGTGGAGACCGGCTCCGCTATTACCTGGAAATACCCAAGCTGTATCTTGTTGGGCGACAATTCGGTAGGAGAGTTTTATTCTGTTGCTGTAACCAACAACTACCAGCAGGCAGATACAGGTACCAAAATGATACATTTGGGGAAAAATACCAAAAGTACCATCATTTCCAAAGGTATTTCCGCCGGAAGGAGCAACAACAGCTATCGCGGACTGGTAAGGGTTTCGAAAAATGCCGACAATGCCCGCAACTATTCGCAATGCGATTCGCTGTTGCTTGGAGATAAATGCGGGGCACACACTTTCCCTTACATAAAAACGGGAAATGATACGGCAATTGTGGAACACGAAGCCACCACCTCCAAAATCTCCGACGACCAGCTGTTTTATTGTCAGCAGCGGGGTATTAACAAGGAAAAAGCCATCGGATTAATCGTCAATGGCTATGCCAAACAGGTGCTGAATAAATTGCCTATGGAGTTTGCCGTGGAAGCACAAAAACTGCTGGCCATCACCCTGGAAGGAAGTGTGGGATAAAAGAAGTGCCTAAAGTTTGAAGTTTAAGGATATGAACAATATGGAATTTAGTAAGGAGCCTGAAGGCAGAACAAAGATGTTTGCCATGACCATCCTCCTGCTTTCAGCATCACTATCAAACACTTACAAAAGTAATGTCATAATAAATCAGGTAACGAATAAAACAAAAAGCTATGCTTTTAAACATAAAAAATTTACATGTTTCCATTGATGGAAAAGAAATTATCAAAGGTTTAAATTTTAGCGTTAACAAGGGAGAAATCCATGCTATCATGGGGCCTAACGGTACCGGAAAAAGCACCCTTGCTGCTGCTATCACCGGGCGTGAAGGTTATGAGGTAACACAGGGCGAAATTATCTTTAAAGACCAGGTCATCAACAACTGGTCGTCCGACAAAAGAGCCAACGAAGGCGTTTTCCTGAGTTTCCAGTATCCTATTGAAATTCCTGGTGTCAGCATGACCAATTTCATGCGTACCGCGCTCAATTCGAGGAGAGAATACCATGGTCAACCGCTTATCTCTGCTAGAGAGTTTCTGGAAAAAATGGAAGAGAAGAAAAAGCTGGTGCAAATTCAGTCAAAACTCACTAACCGCTCTGTGAATGAAGGCTTTTCCGGAGGCGAAAAGAAAAAAAATGAAATCTTTCAAATGGCAATGCTCGAACCGG
>CAYLSW010000168.1:0-4988 GCA_964386145.1 uncultured Lentimicrobiaceae bacterium
ACCCCCAAAATTACTTCGTCGATTCCCGTCACTTTATTTCGTCACAAACCCTAAGTATAATAACAAATCCCAAAGTTTAAATTTGAAAATTATTTGAATTTGATTATTTGTTTTATATTGAAGTAGGTTAAAGTCTCTGTAATAAAATAAACGAAAAAGTATGGATTAACAAGCCTTTCCGGTGTACAAAATATCTCTTTTCATAGCTTGTCCGACCTGGAAGGTTTACTTTCTCAACCATCTTGTCCCCAGTTGATATTTTGATAGTTAACTTTAAACATTTCATTATTTCTTCATTCCCGTCAATGATATTTTAACAATCAGGAAAATGATTGATTAACCCACTGAAATCGGCATAGGGCCAATATTAGCCAAAAGCTACCTTCACCTTCGGGAAAAAAGAGTATATTTGTTTACCAAATTAAAATCCATGACAAAACTTAATAAAGGCGACATAGCACCTGATTTCACGGCTGTTAACCAGAATGAGGAATCTGTTTCACTAACTGATTTCAGAAGCAAAAAGCTGATTCTTTACTTTTACCCCAAAGACAATACGCCGGGCTGCATCAATGAAGCCTGCAACTTCAGGGATAACTACGATTTCTGGCTTTCGAAAGGTTATGCCGTGGTGGGTGTGAGTCCCGACAGCGTGGTATCGCATCAGAAGTTTATTGCCAAATACGACTTGCCGTTTCCACTTTTATCCGACCCGGAGAAAAAAATTATCAAGGCTTATGGGGCCTGGGGGCCGAAAAAACTTTACGGCAGAGAATATGAAGGACTGATTCGTTCAACTTTTGTGGTGGATGAAGATGGAAAAATCGGAGAGGTCTTCGGCAAAGTAAAAACGAAAGAACACACAGAGCAAATTGTTAATAAATTAAATCTTGACTAAAATGGCAACGGATAAAGAAAATCAAAAATCTGATAAAGAGCAACAAAATAAATTAAAAGTCCTGGAGGCTACGCTTGCGAAACTTGAAAAATCGTATGGCAAAGGGGCTATCATGCGTCTCGGTGCCATAGGTGTGGAAAAGATTCCGGCTATCTCTACCGGCTCTATCGGGCTTGATTTTGCCCTCGGTGTTGACGGTCTTCCCAAAGGCAGGGTAACCGAAATTTACGGTCCCGAATCATCGGGAAAAACGACGCTGGCGTTACACGTAATTGCCGAGGCACAGAAAAAGGGAGGTATTGCCGCTTTTATTGATGCCGAGCATGCTTTTGACCGGTACTATGCTGCCAAACTCGGTATAGACATCGAAGACCTTTTAATTTCTCAACCAGACAATGGAGAACAGGCACTGGAAATTACGGATAATCTGATTCGTTCGGGAGCAATTGACGTCATCGTGATTGACTCGGTGGCTGCACTGACACCCAAAAGCGAAATAGAAGGCGAAATGGGAGATTCTAAGATGGGCCTGCAGGCACGTCTTATGTCGCAGGCCTTGCGTAAGCTGACCGCCAATATTAGTAAAACCAACACCATCTGTATTTTCATTAATCAACTGCGCGAAAAGATTGGTATCATGTTTGGCAACCCGGAAACAACTACCGGCGGTAATGCGCTGAAATTTTACGCTTCTGTTCGCCTGGATATCCGGCGCATCAGCCAGATTAAAGATACGGACGAAGTACGCGGCAACCGTGTACGGGTGAAAGTGGTGAAAAATAAGGTGGCACCGCCTTTCCGCAAGGCAGAATTTGACATTATGTATGGCGAAGGCATCTCTAAAATCGGAGAGATTATTGACATTGGCGTAGAAAAAAACATCATAAAGAAAAGTGGTTCATGGTTTAGCTATGGGGAAACCCGGCTGGGACAGGGCCGCGAAGCAGTGAAGAAAATCCTTTCAGACAATCCCGATTTGATGGAAGAGTTGGAGACAAAGATTAAGGCAGCGCTTGCCGAAAGTAAAGATTAAAGAACAGACGAAAAGGCAATAAAAGCATCTTCCGGGAGATGCTTTTATTATTTGAAAACGTCAAGCGTTTTCTACCCCCTGTTCTTTTACATAAAAGGCAACTTTTTCGAGGGAGGAAATCATGTTGTATTCTTCGAGATAGACATCATCGGGAACTTCCACCGGCGTGGGTGTGTAGTTCAAAACTCCTTTGATACCAGCTTCAACCATAATACGGACAGTCTCATCGGCCTGGTCGCCGGGAACGGTAAGAATACCGATTTTAATACCCTCTTTACCAATAACTTCTGCAGCTTTCTCTACCGGATAACAATTGATACCGGCAACCTCATGATTTATTTTTTCGGGATTGATGTCAAAACCGGCGATAATCTGTAGCTTTTCCCGCTTGCCCCGGAAATAATTAATGATAGCGCTGCCAAGGTCGCCCAAACCAAAAACAGCCACTTTTTGGCCTTCCGGACTGTCGATGAGATCACCAATCAAAGTTATCAAATCACTGATGTCATAGCCTTTACGAAGGCTCCCCGAATACCCTATAAGCATCAGATCACGCCTGACTTGGACAGCAGTGATATGCAAAAGGCCGGCAATCTCGTGCGAGAAGATATGTGTTTTCCCTTTGTCGGAATAAATTTGTAATGCACGGCGGTACTGACTCAGCCGCTCAATAGTCTTGTGGGGAATGTTCTTATAAAATGTGTTATCCATTTTGTTATTCATTTAACAGTGCAAATATATAGGCAAAAACTATTCGTTTGACAATCATTAGCTATTTATTAACAATTTTTTTTATGAAAACAGAGCCGATATAATTTGTTGATGAAGAACATAATCGAATGAAATATCAGGTAGCATCACTTGTGACTAATCGCTTATTATAAACTATTTGTATAGCAATGAATAGATTAAGAGACATATTGAGTCAGGTCAGCAGTAGCAAATCATATTTTCGCATAAAATTTACACCAAACTTTCAAACCGCATTCGTCACATTTGGGTTTGCGGGCAAGGCAAACGTAACGACCGTGCAAAATAAGCCAGTGATGGGCCAGCGGAATCAACTCATCGGGAATATATTTCACCAGCTGTTTTTCCGTTTCCAACGGAGTTTTGGCGCCAACGGTGAGCCCCAGTCGTGCGGCTACCCTGAAAACATGCGTATCAACAGCCATGACAGGCTTATTAAAAACAACAGAGGCAATGACATTGGCAGTTTTTCGTCCCACACCCGGTAGTTTTTGCAGTTCGTTGATATCGGAGGGAACCTGTCCACCAAAATCATCCAGTAACATTTTGGCCATGCCCGATAAATGTTTGGCTTTGTTGTTGGGATAAGAGCAACTCTTGATCAGTGCAAAAATATCCGGTACTTCAGCCCTTGAAAGCCCTTCCACATCAGGGTATCGTCTGAAAAATTCCTGTGAAATTATGTTTACTCTTTTATCGGTACACTGTGCCGACAAAATCACCGCCACAAGCAGCTGGTAAGTATCATGGTAATGCAATTCGGTTTCGGCAAAAGGCTGATGAATTTTAAAATATTCAATAATGTTCTCGAAACGTTCTTTCCTTGTCATGAGAAATTTTTTTACAAAAATGGAGAAAATCTTTCATACCCGACATCTCTTTTCGGAAAAGAGCGAAGGAAATCACTGCCGAGCTTTTTACTTTATTTTTATTTAACATTTAGTCAAACCACCTATAAGGAAGAAATCGTTAATTTTGTCCCTAAAATCTAAAATAGCAACTTAACATGGCACAGGAAATTGAACTCAAGTTTTTGGTTAGAGGATCTTTTAAAGCCTTTGTAACAAAAAAGATGGAAATTACGCAAGCCTATCTTTCAACCCAGCCCAATCGTACCGTAAGAATCCGCATTCTGGATGGGAAAGGTTACATTAACATTAAAGGAGCGGCCAAAATTTCCGGCATTGTACGTTTTGAATGGGAACAGGAAATTCCATTAAAAGATGCAAAAGACCTCATGGGGCTTCGTGAGTCAGGATTGGTGGAAAAAACGCGTTATATTGTGCCTGCCGAAAATGGTCTGAAATTTGAAGTTGATAAGTTCCACGGAGACAATGATGGTCTTTTAATGGCTGAAATTGAGCTTCCCTCTGCAGACACTACTTTTGAAAAACCGGATTGGCTGGGCCAGGACGTTACCGGAGATCCTTCTTTTTATAGTGCCGAGCTTTCGAAAAACCCTTATCGCAACTGGAAAGAACTGACCTGACAAAAAACATTGGAGCCCAAAAACGTGTAAACATTCCCGGTCTCCGCCTTTTTTAAACCTCACAAATTTTTAGTTCATCAGGACATAGAAATTGCCCATACTTTTTGTTTTAAAAACATAAAGAGCAGCCGCATATGCCATAAGGTTTTTGATAACTTCGGGTGATGGTTTATACACATCTGCTTCTTTGATGTGTAGGGTCTTACACTTAAATTGATCCTGAAATTTGTCTGAGGTAAGAAATTGTTGCATACACGAAAAATTATAGATGAATAATATCTTCTTATCGAAAAAGTAACGACAAATTCCAATAAATATTTTATATCTCAGGAAAAAAAATTAACATACCCGGAAACCACAACATTAGTAATTACCGGGTTAGAATAATATTTTTCTCTTTGACCATCTTCCGAATATTAATTAAGGCATAACGCATCCGTCCCAACGCCGTATTGATGCTCACTTCGGTCTGATCGGCAATATCTTTAAAACTCAGTCCGGCATAACAACGCAGGTATAGCACTTCTTTTTGTTCTGCCGGAAGGTACTCCATAAGCAACTTTACATCTTTATGAATCTGCTCCGTCACCAAGACGTCTTCTACACTTGGATCGGTCACCTTGAGGGAATCCATCAGGTTATACTTATCATTGGACACTTCCGCATAATTCAGCTTTTTCTGTTTTCTAAAATGGTCGATAACTAAATTATGAGCAATGCGCATAACCCATTGTACAAATTTTCCTTCCTCATTGTAATTTCGTGATTTAAGGGTATTTATCACCTTTACAAAAGTATCCTGGAACAAATCATCAGCC
>CAYLSW010000169.1:0-4928 GCA_964386145.1 uncultured Lentimicrobiaceae bacterium
CGTTCGCCTTTCAAGACCAGTGGTCTGCGCGTTGGGACACCTGCCATCACTACACGCGGATTGAAAGAGGAACACATGGAACCTGTTGTGGAACTCATCGATGAAGTCATTAGCAACATCGAAAGCGAAACGGTGCTGGCTGATGTGAAAAAGCGAGTCAACAGGATGATGGCCGATTTTCCACTGTTTGCTTATTAGCCATTCGGTTTATAAAATAAAACCGGCATTCATAAAAATGCGTAACTGTTTTTTTTGGTAATAATATTATCACTTTCTTATCTTTGTTAAAAAGAAAGAGATGAAAACACTCTATATTGCCCGACACGCCAAGTCATCATGGGAAGATATGCAGGTGTCCGACCACGACAGAAAATTATTGCCCATAGGGAAAAAACGTACACAAAGAGTTGCCGGCTGGCTAAAAATACAGAAAGTTCGTCCCGACAAAATCATTAGTAGTACAGCAGTGCGAACTTTTGAAACAGCGAGGCTAATGGCAAAAGAGTTGGGTTTTCCGGAAGAAAAAATAAAAAAAGAGACCTCTTTCTATGGTGCTAATCCGGAAGCTGTTATGAAAATCCTTTATACGCTTCCCGACACAGTGGAAAAGGTAATGGTGGTAGGGCATAATCCGGGTTTTACCAATTTGGTCAATTTGTTTTTGGAAAGGGGGCATCAGATAGACAACCTGCCTACCTCAGGAGTGGCTGCTGTCCTTTTTGATACCCACCAGTGGATAAAAATCAATACGGCAAAACATCGGGTTGAATTTCTGATAACACCGAAAATGATAAAAGGAGATTCAAAATAATTTGTTTTTCTGGTTTTATCCTTTCCCGGACGTTTATCTGTCGTAATTTATAACCGAAGCCTTCGATTTTGTTAAAATACTTTATTATTTTTTGAAACCGTTGATAATAAATTCTTTTTTAAATATGTTTGCACCACATAAGGTTAAAGGTGCAACCTGAACATGTCAATCAATATTAGGAATGAAGAATAAGAATATCACCGAATCTCCCTCAAAATATGCAGATTTGGAAAAATGGCCGGTAAAACAGCTACTGGAAACAATAAACGAGGAAGACATATTGGTTCCGCTTGCCATCAAAGGAGAGATCCCGCAAATTGAAAAACTGGTGGTTGCTCTGGTAGAACGGATAAAAAAAGGGGGACGGTTGTTTTATCTCGGAGCGGGTACCAGCGGACGGTTAGGGATACTGGACGCCTCAGAAATTCCGCCTACTTTTGGGGCTCCTTATGATTTGGTCATCGGTCTGATTGCCGGTGGAGACAGTGCTATTCGCAAAGCTGTGGAGTCGGCAGAAGATGATCCGGAACAGCCCTGGATAGATATGGCACAGTATGAACCTACTGCCAAAGATACTGTGGTGGGTATTGCTGCTTCCGGAAGAACTCCTTATGTGATTGGTGGCGTGACCAAAGCACGAAAAGAGGGCTTGCTGACGGCCTGTATTACCAATAATCCGGGAACAGCCCTTGCTGCGGCAGTGGATATTCCCATTGAGGTTGTTGTCGGCCCCGAATTTGTCACCGGCAGCACCCGGATGAAAGCCGGAACCAGCGCCAAATTGGTGCTGAATATGATTACCACCGGCACCATGATTAAGTTGGGAAAAGTGAAAGGAAACAAAATGGTGGACATGCAGCTGACCAACCAAAAGCTGGTGGAAAGGGGTACGCGGATGATTATGGAAGAGACAACCTTTGACGAAAAAGAAGCCAAACGGCTTCTGCTGTTGTATGGTTCGGTAAGAAAAGTGCAGGAAGTATGGAAAAGTGAACAAAAGTAATCATGATGATAAAACGAAAATATTTGAAACTAACAGTTGCCTGCCTGTTGCTTTGGATGGCCGGTATCACGATGGCCACGGCCCAAAACGAATCTTCCACCCCTGCTTTCCGGAAAGATTTGGAAACACATTGGGTTGATTCCGTATTTAACTCCTTAAATAGTAATGAGAAAATTGCGCAACTGCTTTTTGTGGCTGCTTATTCCAACAGGGGCATATCTCACGAAGTTGCCATCACCGGCTTAATCCGGAAATATAAAATCGGCGGCCTGATATTTTTTCAGGGAACCCCGCAAAAGCAGGCCATGCTGACCAATTATTACCAATCGCAGTCGAAAGTGCCCTTGATGATAGCCATGGATGCCGAATGGGGTCTCGCTATGCGCTTGAAACACACCATACATTTTCCTTATCAAATGGCTCTTGGGGCTATTGGTAATGACAGCTTGATCTACCAGATGGGCCGCGAAGTGGGAAGAGAACTTAAACGGACAGGCGTCCAAATGAACCTGGCTCCCGTGGTGGACATCAACAACAATCCGAATAATCCGGTGATAAACTTCCGCTCTTTCGGCATGGACAAAAAAAAGGTGGCCGACAAAGGCATTGCTTATATGAAAGGAATGCAGGATGAGGGAGTTTTGGCTACTGCCAAACATTTTCCCGGCCACGGAGATACAGGTACCGATTCGCATAAAACACTTCCCGTAGTTCCCTTTAGCCGGGAAAGACTGGATACGCTTGAACTTTATCCTTTTCAGCAAATGATAAATGCCGGAGTGTCCGCTGTTATGACAGCACATTTGTATGTCCCGGCACTCGACTCGACACCACACTTGGCTTCTTCTCTTTCCAAACCCATTGTTACGGGCATTTTAAAAGATAGTTTGGGTTTTCGGGGGTTGATTATTTCGGATGCCCTGAACATGAAAGGGGTAACCAAATATTTTCCTCCCGGAGTGGTAGAGGCCAAAGCGCTGGTTGCCGGCAATGATATTTTGGAATTTGTTCAGAATGTCCCGCTTGCCATCAAAAAGATCAGAAAAGCAGTAGCCAAAGGTCTTATTTCGTGGAATGAGATCAACCGGCGTTGCAAAAAAGTGCTTGCCGCCAAATATTGGGCAGGCTTAAATCATTGGCAACCTGTAGACACCACTAATCTGATCCGTGATTTGAATTTGCCTTCGGCTAAAATATTGAACCGCAAGCTTATCCGGGCTTCTCTTACGGTACTCCGCGACAGCAACAATATTATTCCGGTACGGAATCTTGGTCAGCAACGTATTGCCACATTGGCAATCGGCAGTAAAACGGAAATTCCTTTTCAGAAAATGTTGGCGAATTACACCCGGACAACAAACTTTTTTTGGACACAAGCCAACACAGTACTTTCCGACAGCCTTCTGTTGACCCGGATAGAACCATACAACCTCGTTATTGTCGGATTGACAAATTTAAGCCAGTATCCGGGAAGGAACTTCGGTATTACACCTAAAATGTTGGGCTTTTTACAAAAGCTAATGGCTTCTCATAAAACCATTGTGACGGTTTTTGGAAATCCGTTTTCACTGAACAAGATGCAGGGTATTAGAAAAGCTGCCGGTCTGGTTCTTACTTATGAAGATAGTCCTTTATTTCAGAATTTAGCGGCCCAGCTTATTTTTGGGGCTTTTGGTTCTCAGGGTACCCTCCCTGTCCGGCTGGATTATTTTCCTATGAATCACGGGATTTTCACCCCTTCGCTTTCCCGCTTGTCTTATACTATTCCTGAAGCGGAAGGCATGAATTCCGTTTATCTGAATAAGATGGTCGATTCCATAGCACAGGCAGGTATTGATGCAAAAGCCTATCCCGGATGTGAAGTGCTCGTTGCGAGAAACGGGGCAGTGGTTTTCCATAAATCTTATGGGTACCACACTTATTATGACAGAGAAAAGGAAAGCAACAATGATCTTTTTGATTTTGCTTCCGTAACGAAGGTTATGGCTTCTCTTCCAGCTATTATGAAGCTCTACGATCAGGATAAACTTAAGTTGGATGTGCCTTTTGTTACTTATTGGCCCTCTTTTAAACATTCCAATAAAAATAAAATGACTTTACGGCAAATTCTGGCACATCAGGCAGGACTAAAGGCATGGATTCCTTACTGGAGATATACCGTTAAAAAAGATGGGGATTTCAAAAGAAGGATTTTCCGGAGAGATTCTTCTTCGCGGTTTGATGTAGCAGTGTCACCATATCTTTATCTGAACAAAAACTACCGGAAAACCATGTATCGTGAAATCAAAAAGTCACCGGTATCCCCTATAAAAAAGTATCTCTATTCGGGTTTGTTTTTTTATCTTGCTCCACAGATCGTAAAAAATTTAACCGGAGAAGATTTTGAAGCTTTTCTCAAAAAGAATTTTTATCATCCTTTGGGCGCTTATACCCTCACTTTTAATCCTTACGAGTATTTTCCTTTGCAGGATATTGTCCCAACGGAAATTGATACTTTTTTTCGTAAAGTACACATTCACGGATATGTACATGATGAAGGGGCTGCTATGATGGGCGGTATTTCAGGAAATGCCGGTTTGTTTGGCACAGCCAATGATCTGGCAAAAATGGCGCAGATGTACCTGCAAATGGGGGCTTTCGGTGGGAAGCAATTTATTTCAGATACTACCATGGAGGAATTTACCCGTTACCAGTATCCTAAAAACGGAAACCGACGGGGCCTCGGCTTTGACAAGCCTCTGCTCGGAAATGATACGTTACCCGAAAACGAAGCCTATCCGGCCAAGAGCTCCAGTCCTTCAAGTTTTGGGCACTCGGGTTATACGGGGACCTTTTTTTGGGTTGACCCGAAAGATAACCTTCTGTATATTTTTCTTTCCAACCGCGTTTACCCCACACGGCTTAACCACGAAATCTATAAGTTGAATATCCGTACTTCTATTCAGCAGGCACTCTATGATGCGATAATAAAAAAAGAGTAAAGCCTGATTATACTGCTCCTGTAAAGTGTACAAATGTTGAACGAAGTAGAAAAAGGGGACAAACAGGCGAGCATGCTTAGAAATATCCTTCTCTCTTCTTCTGTTCCATGCTGGCTTCCTGGTCGAAGTCGAT
>CAYLSW010000170.1:0-4902 GCA_964386145.1 uncultured Lentimicrobiaceae bacterium
TTAACACCTGTGAAAAGGAACAAAGAAGATATTTAGAACAAGTTTAGTCAATTCCCGTTATGAGCAAAAGTTAAACAACAGAACGAAGAAAAGAAGGAGAGACGGAGATGCGGAGATACGAGGCGCAGGAGAAGTTGCGAGGAAGAGGACTCCCAACCATTTTTGACAATCGTTTTACAACTGCCTGACAATAGAATGACTACTGTTTGCCCCATTCTCTATTCCAGCGACACAGCGAGGCTCACCACGCCAGTACCCACATGTACCCCTAAGACAGGTGTTAGCTGCTGGATGAATTCCGGTTTCTTTCCGGTAAGTCTCTCCATCTCACCGGCAAGTCTCCTGGCGCTCTCCAAATTATTGGAATGTGTAATGGCATAACCCCAGACACTTTTCTTTTCCATAAATTTTTTCATTTCATTGAGAATTTGTTTCCGACTTTTCTTTTCGGAAAAAGGTTTGGCAAAAGGGATGACCAGTCCGTTTTTATCCACTTCAATAATAGGTTTTATTCCCAATAGTTGTCCGAAGAACCCTTTTTTAGCATCGATACGCCCGCCTTTTATTAGATATTTCAACGTTTTCAAACCGGCAAATTGTTTTGTTTTCAACACCCACACAGGTAAATAAGCCACAATTACCTCATGGCTCATTCCCGCAGCCAGCGCTTTGGCAGCACGAATAGTAAGCAGGCCCAGTCCACAGGAAACTTTTTTGCTGTTGATGATGTCGATGATTTTTCCTGTTTGTGCCGATACTTTCCCGGCAGCATTCACACTGTTTTGCCAGGTACCGCTCAATTTTGCACTTAAATTAACTCCTATAATAGAATCATAATGTGTTGCGAGATAGCTGTACCGATTAAAAAAATCTTTATAAGAGGGCTGTGACGTTGTGGGATAAACGGGTGATGAATCCAGCACTGCGTAAAACTGGTCAGGTTTCATGGTAACACCATCAAGATAAAAGGTATCGCCGAAATGAATGTTTAAGGGGATACGCTGGATTTGATATTTCTCCAGTAAATCTTCGGGGATATCACAAGACGAATCGGTTACAATGGCTGTTTTAAAACGGGCGTTGGAAGCAACCTCGTTCTGCATTACCATATCGTCTACTTTTTGGGCAATGACAGTTCCCAGCTTACTGATTTTCTCAAACAAGAGCCAAGGCGTATCGGTATGAATATGGATACGTATTTTGTTTTTAGCTCCGGCAATCACCATGGAATCGCCAAAGCCTTCCAAAACTGCCTTTAGCTTTTCCCTGCTTAGGTTTTCTCCCTGAATCAAAGCCTCTGTACAGTAGCGAAAAGTGATATCATCGTGATTTAGATGGTCAGCATTGATCTCAATCACTACTGATTTCAATGTTTCAAGGTTTGGAACACGGCCGGTTTTAAGGTATTCGACCACGCCATCAAGAAAATCTACAAAGCCTTTAGCACCGGCATCCACCACTTTTGCCCGTGCCAGTTTATCCAACTTTTTGGTAGTCTCTTTCAGCGATTTATGTGCCTGCTTCAAGCCGGAAGTCAGCAAGCTGTAGAAACCTTCATGTTTTTCCTTTATGTCGAAAAGATAGTCAGCCCACTCTTTGATAACGGAAACCATAGTCCCTTCAACAGGGTTGGCAATGGCTTCATAAACATAAGGAACTGCCTTTTTAGCCGCAAGGACAAAATCAAAAGTATCAATCTTTTTCATATCCGCCACTTCAAGGCTGAAACCATAGAGAAACTGGGCAAAGATAATCCCGGAGTTTCCACGTGCTCCGGCCAGCGCGGCATCGGCAATATCAATAGCAGTAGCTTTAAAGTTATCACGAACAACCGTAGTCTCCACAATAGAGCGCATGGTGGAAGCCAGGTTGGTTCCCGTATCGGCATCCGCCACCGGAAATACATTTATCTTATTGATGTAACTCTGATCATCAAATATTTTACCGGCGCCGGATAGAAAGCAATTGAAGAATTGCCGACTGTCTAATTCTGTTATTTTCTTTGTTTGCAATACTCTGTTTTTGATGAAAACGGGTGTAAATTTACATAAAGTTTTAAAAGATGAAGTTCAGTCACCGAGATGAAGTTCACTAAAAAATGAGGAAGCTTTCACCAACACCAGCGTCCCCAAATCATTATAAAGGCTGTCGGCACGTTCAATAAAATCGTTCTCTTTTCCAACCTGCACCTTTGCCATTCCCATAATGGTCATATCAGCATGAGCAGACTGGCTTTTGATAATATCGTGCACCTCATCGGTTTTTTCTTTAAAAATAATCTCCACCCCGGCATGCATTCGGTGTATGGTTAATAGTCGTTTTATTCTCATCTTAATCGGCTTTTTTTTACTTTTATCATCCGTAATCAGTAAAATCCGAATAACCGCATTGCGCCAGGCATAAGAGACGTGAATAAATTTCAACAGAGAAAAAATAAGGCTTCCGTTGTTAGAACCTCCCCGCAGCCACACATCGATTTGCTTAAAATCACCAAATCCTTTTTGTTTGTCAAAATCAAGCATAACAATATTTAAATCAAGATTTTTGATATAGTGTAACATCCGGGCAAAACGCACGGGCTCTTTGGTATGTCTGCCCCATCCCAGCACCACAGTATTGGGTTCCATTCCGGAGAATCCGTAAGTTGCTGACAAGCTTTCCATGGCACCGTATATGTCGTTACACATCTGCCTTCTTTTAAAAATGGCCTCATCACCTTCCATTTCTTCTTCGGGAATAGCCTGATGGTGAGAGGGAAAAAGACGCTTGGCATTGGGTTTCAGAACAAGGTCGAAGTTAGAAATAAGGCCCTGTTTTCCTGCAATAAATTTGCTAAACTCCACCAAATACGGACGGCTTGATTCCCCGCCACTAAAAAGAAGAATATTCGGACGCCAGTTAGCCTCGGTAAGATGCATATTTTTAAAACGTGTGAGTACCCACCGGATTAATGAAGCCATCACACTGGGCCAGATGTCATCCATGGCAAGATGCAGTTGTTTTCTCCGGATAAGATGAAACACAAAACCCAGAATAATCAATGCACCAAACATGGCTGCCATGTCCAGTTTAAACATAATCATAAAACTGGTGACAAAGCCCAGAATACCCACCCAGGCAGGGATCCGGAAACCGGGACGAAAATCGGTGCTGGCCCATTTTTCCAGTACAAAAGCCAGGTTGATAAACCCGTAAGCGGTGAGATAAAACATGGTGACCAGGCCGGCAATGGCATTCAAATTACCCACAAGAATACCCAGTTCGGCAAGAAAAAAGGTGAAAACAAGGGCATTACGGGGTTCATTGTTTCTCCCATGACCTTTTCCCAAAATTCCCGGCATGATATGATCGTTAGAAATGGCTTGGATGATACGCGGACCGCCGAGAATTCCGCCTAAAGCCGAAGATAGCGTGGCACCCCAAACACCAGCAATAACAAGGAAAGGAAACCAGGCAATCCGAACCAGAAAATTATAGTCGGTAAGGAGCAATTGTCTGTCCACAAATAAATTAAAACTGATTGCAAGAGCCAGATAGATAACCAGCCCTGTAAAAATAGCCAACAATGTTCCGGAGGGAATACCTTTTTTTGGGTTTTTCAAATCGCCGGACATAGCTACGCCGGCAGTGAAGCCGGTAACTGCGGGAAAAAAGATGGCAAAAGCTTCTGTAAAACTGACATTTTTAAATGGTATGAAATGCGTTACCGATTCAGCAGAGGCAGCTACAGGATGGAGGAAAAAACCTACGAAAATAGAAATCAGAGACAAGACAATAGCGCCAAGTACCAAAAACTGAGTTTTTATGGCAAAACTCGTACTGATCAGGGCTATGACTGCCAGCAAGATAAGAACCACAGTTCCCACAATACGGGTGTTTTGAACGGTAGGCCCCACCATCCCAAGCCAATGTTGCATCGAAGGGATATCCAGAAAATTTTCCACAAAACCCACAATGTAAAGTGAAATACTCAATGCCGTACCTATAAATAAGGTGATGCCAATGGAACCGCCCATGGGTAAACCCAGCGAACGCGAAAGAATGTAGTAAATTCCGCCGGCTTTTATTTTTTTGTCTGTAGCTATAGACGAAATACTTAGACCTGTCGTGATAGAAATAAAATGAGCCAGCAAAATAATGGCTACACTTCCCCATATACCGGCAACTCCTGCTACCCAACCCAAACGCAGATACATGATAACCCCGAGGATAGTCAGGATGGATGGTGTAAAGACACCGGCGAAAGCACCAAACTTCTTTGCTTTGTCTGCCATTTTGTTTTTATTGGGAAAGGTTGTAAAAATAGGAAAATTTAGAAAGTAAGAGATAATTGCTAAGGGTTTGTTACGAAATAAGTTCTCCGAATTAGGCGAAGTTATTTTGTTCGATAACGAGGCAAAAAATGCAGGCATAGCAAAGCTACGGCGAGGCTTTTTAACGAAGTTAGCGGGCAAAAGAATGAGTATAAACGGAGTAGTTATTTTGTTACAATCCCTAAGCGTCAGTCAGGCGGTTGTCAAACAATTATCAAAGATGGTTAGCTGGAGGCCTGATAGCTTCTCTTCATTTTACATCATTTTTGTGGCAGGATTGGAAGCCGTGATAGCATCCGGTGGGACATACCGATTCGGTTTGCACAGCCTTGTGGAATGGGAAACCGAAGCCGCCCGGAATTGTATCCAAAAATAATTTTCCAATAAAAATTTGTTTCTCAAAATAATATTTTCCTGTATTTAACATCAATTTTTTTTATAAATTTGTATGCAATTATTCATTAAAATAATTAAAATGCTCAAAACAAAGATATTACCGTCCACAGAAGAAGCCTATGCCTATCCTCTATTGATTAAACGCATACTGGCCGACTCATTAAAATATGAGCCGAACAATGAGATTGTTTAT
>CAYLSW010000171.1:0-4850 GCA_964386145.1 uncultured Lentimicrobiaceae bacterium
AAGACAACGAAAAGAAGATGAAGTACGGTCAATTAATGACGTGAAAATCTATGCTTAATGAAACTTCATTTTGAATGTACTTTCTAAACATTACAAAAAAACCTTTGTCATCATCCGCTTCTTTCTTTTTGCTTTTTTTGCAAACCTCATCCAGCAACCCTTTAATTTCACTTCTATTCCCCTCATTGACACTTTGGAAATACAATTCTAATTTTGCTTTGATAGCCTTTAACCGATTATTAATATCATTATATTGCACAAGCCGGCTTCCCTCTTTCCCACTGCTGTTTTTATCAGCTAACTGGGTTACAATATTAAACTTATTAGTGTCAATCCTATATCCGGTAAAATAATACATTCTACCACCATTAAAACGTATGTCAGCAAAAATCGGTACATTCTTGGTGATAGCATTTTCTTTCTTTCCTCGCCTTTCAGGTGCTATTTTGACGTTGTATTTCATTTTTGAATGTAGATTTATTTACATGCAAAAATACAGTCAATTTTTATAATAACCAAATATAACGTATAAAAATATAACATTCATTAATACACTAATAATTAGTATCTTTGCATGGTGTAAGAGAACAATATAAAATGAAATGAAATGATAAAATTAATCCCGTACGGACTACTTCCCAAACCCTAAAACACTGAAAATAATGTGCTTTAGGGTTTTTATTTCCCGCTTTTGTGCCATTATTGTCTCCTATACAAACTTCTTATTTTCAGAGCTGTTCAATCCTGATTTATTATGTCACAAGAACACATATATATTTTATCCGAAATAGAACAAAAAGAGCCCAGTTGATACTTTTTGTCTGAGTGTTGAGAGCCCCGACAATTACTGTTTATACGTAAAAAGATTCTACAAATTGGAAATCTGTTCATGGGACAAGAGTCCTGAATTTAATGAATACCTTTAAAAAATCACCTTTTCAAAATCTTTCCGTAAAAGATTGTTCCTGCATGGGAGAGCCGAAGCAGATATATTCCCGGCTGTAGTTGAGATAAGGAGGCTTTGTGAAAAGAAATTTGCAAACCGGAAACCTCCACATCTTCTTCAAACAGCCTTTTTCCATCTAACGAAAAGAGCGTGAGCTGTACTTTGCCTGAAATATTTTGTGGAACTTTCACGGAAAAGCTACCCCGGAAGGGATTGGGATAAGCAATTAAAGTACTTCCTTCTGCTTTTCGATTTGGGATACCGAGGAACTCTTTTGTCAGATAAACATCAGCTTTGGCAAAATCGGGAATTCCCCATCCCATGAACGAGTTAGGATCATTGGCAAAAGAGGCGGTTTTTTTCAGTGCATCAATAATCTGCATGTTTGTAGCATGCGGGTGAGCCTCCCACAAACAGGCACTCATACCCGCCAAAACAGGCGACGAGAAGGAAGTCCCGCTGGCACGTTCTATGGAATCGGTCGAGTTGGCTACCGCATCACCCTGTCCCATAGCCATAACCGTAGGCTTAATGCGCCCATCGTAAGTCGGGCCAATGGAACTGAAAGAAGCCCGGGCGCCCGTTGCCGTGACCGCTCCGGCTGTCAGCACACTGTCACCATCGGCAGGAGCGCCGATCCAGGGAAAAGCTTTGTCCTGTCCGCTGTTGCCGGCACTGTTTACCACAAGTATTCCTTTGCTTGCTGCAATCTCGGCACCCCGGGTGGAGATGCAGGTTTTCCCGTTCATATCCGAATAGGGATGCGAAAAGAGGGTATCATCGAAGCCAATATATCCGAGAGAGCTGTTGATGACATCGGCACCCACACTGTCGGCAAACTCTGCTCCCGAAACCCAATTGTACTCTTCAATTACATTTTCAGTAGGTGCATCTTCCGTACGAAGCAACCAGTAAGATGCTTTCGGTGCCGTCCCAAT
Organism: uncultured Lentimicrobiaceae bacterium; assembly: GCA_964386145.1. Taxonomy (GTDB): domain Bacteria; phylum Bacteroidota; class Bacteroidia; order Bacteroidales; family F082; genus Sulfidibacterium. Next base: position 1,885 of record CAYLSW010000171.1, read on the forward strand.
CATCGTTCCGGGCATATCTGCGGCCATGCATGAAAGCACCATACGGCCATGGTAATGCTGCGGATAGACATCGCCACCGGGATTTACGAAATCTTTGGTTCCCAGGATACGGTGGTCATTCCGAAGACTGTCGAACAAAAGCTGTGTCGGCACATAGCTATATCCGGCATCCAAAACAGCAATTACCATCCCCTGTCCCCGGAATCCTTTGTTGTGCAAGTAGATGCCGTTAATTTGTTTAATTTGCGTTAAAGCAGCACCATATTCCGCTTCCGATGTGTTTGCAGCTTTAAAAGTGGGAGAATGGTAAATCGGCAATAACACCTCTTTTTTGTATTTATCGGCTTTTTGTCCGGCCGGAGCGAACTTCAGAGTGCTTTTGACAAAAGAGAAGGTTTTTATGCTGTCAATAAGGGCCGTATCAGTAGTGTAAACTGTTACGCCGTTCAGCCACCGGCTGGTATTTAAAATCTTCACACCTGTGTTGGCCACATCCTGAACATATTGCGGATTTACAGGAATGTCATTTTCCCTGATGGGAATATTAAATCTTGATCTTCGCGCCAGTGCCCTTGCTGTCAGAAATTTTTCCGGATGATTCAACGAATAAGGAGAATCATTTTTATCCGTAAACTGAATATAATATTTGTCAGGAGCAATCTGTGAAAAGAGCGAAATGCTGAACAAAGCAAGCAAAAAGAATAGGAAATATTTTTTCATAGTCATCTAATTTTTGTCCAAAACACTTTTTACAATTCTCCTTATTTGAATTTAACGCCCTTATTATCAGTATTTTATAATTACAAGCCCCAAATTACAGAATTTATCATAATTCCCTTCCAAATTAACAATCGAAACCCTCATCGTAAACCCGAATGAGCGGGATGACAGATAAATCCGCTATTTATTCAATACATTGTTACTCTCATCCACATCCGGCACATCCGGAGCACCCAAAACAACCTTTTTAATGGTTTTATCTTTGGCTGCCTGAATGCTGATGGTATCCTGTCCTTTGTTCCATACTGCCGTTGATCTTGTAAAAGTATCTTTCGAACCATCGGCATATTGGCAAACCACATGAACCGGCATGGGAAGGCCGCCAACATCTTCAATCACAATTTTATTGTCGTCAGTAACTTCTTTCACAGCCTGATCGGCATAACCGGGACCAAAAAACCAGGGTTTGAAAAACCACATCAGATTCTGTCCGGTAGCATTCATAAAAGTATTAAAGAAATCAAATGGTATGGGATGTTTTCCGTGCCAGCGGTTCATATAAGTATGCAAAGCCTTTTTAAATTCAGTATCACCGAGGGCATTACGCAAAAACTTATAGGCCAGCGATGGGCGCGTATAAGCCTGGATTCTATAGGCGGAAAAATCATAAATCAGATTGGACGGAACCATAAGCGGCATTTCCATTTGTCGCCCGCTGGTACGGCTAAATCGTTGTGCTGTCCGCTGAAAATAGGGGTATTTCGGCGCCATTTTCTCGCTAAAGGTACCGGTAAAATAGGAAGCCCAACCTTCATCCATCCAGGCATATTTTCGTTCGTTAGTTCCCATAAAAAACGGGAAATAAGAATGAGATATCTCGTGAAATACAAGATTAGCAGTGGAGATGGTATCTTTCGGATCACCATCGTTGGCCATCATCGGGGTTTCCATACCACCCCTGCGTTTGCCGTTGCTGAAAGAGGTCATGTGCTCGAATGGATAAGCATATCCCGGCCACTGGTAAGACATAAATTCAATACTTTCGCGTGCATAATAAGCCGCCCGCTGAAAAGTATTGGACGAATCAGGATAAATAGCATCCACGCGGACACGACGGCCGGTAGCCGAATCAACCAATACGGATGATGCATCCCAGTTGTACCGCAACGTGGCGGCAAAGGAGAAATCCGTAACATATCTCGCCGTAAAATGCCAGGTAGTGGTTCCCTTGCTTTTCAGAACTTTGTGTTTATTCCAGCCTTTTTGGTTGATAACAGCAATGATTTTATCCGATTTTTGCACCTTTTTATACCGTTTCAGAACAGGCCTGGCATACACTTCAGCGGCATTATCCAAATGGCCTGTTGCCCAGACAGCATATCCGGCCGGAGTGGTGATATGCACATCGTAATCATTAAAATCGTTGTAAAATTCGGTAATACCGTTGAACTCAACCTTGTCCCAGCCACTGATATCATCATAAACACTGATTTGCGGATACCAGTAAGCAATAAAAAAACGACCTTTTCCGTAGTTTCCCATGCGGTTCCGGATAGTCGCGGGAATATGAAATTTCCATCCGGCTGTCAGGATTAACGAATCTCCCGGTGCCAGCGTACGGGGCAACCGGATATAACGGTTTGTTCCAAAGTAATAGCCATACTGACTGTCTGGCATCTTCACCGTTTTACCATTAACTTTTATGTAGTTTATTTGTACACCGTTGGTAAGGTCTGCGGAACCAATGTTCCAGGCACGGGCGGCCCCCTTTTTGTAAATATTCTGATAGAGCCTGATAACAAGCGTTTTAAGCGTGTCCGGACTATTATTAAAATAAGTAACTTTTTCCGTCCCTTTGAGGCTGCTCTCTGCAGCCAGCAATTCGCCATTGATTTGATAATGTGCATGATTTTCCCAGTAGTTTGGACCGGGAGAGCCATCTTTCGAACGTGTTCCGTCAGCATATGCTTTTTGTACTTCTATGGGAATTAGCCGGTTAGACTGTGCCATTAAAACAGAAAATTGCAACCCTATAAAAAAAGCGGTCAACAAAATGGAAATTTTTTTCATTTGATTCTGGAATTTTAGTTTATCGGGTAAAATTAGAAAATTTATTTGGTTTTGTAATGCTTAAATGATTCATAGTGACTCCATCAATCTATAATCCTAACAATCAAATTATTACATTATAATGATTATTAAAATTATTTTTGAAAAATAAAGATTTATACTGAGGCTGCTTGAAT
>CAYLSW010000172.1:0-3777 GCA_964386145.1 uncultured Lentimicrobiaceae bacterium
TCATTCCTCCCGAACTGAGACCTTTGGTACCACTGGATGGCGGTCGCTTTGCCACTTCCGACCTCAACGATCTCTACCGCAGGGTTATCATTCGTAACAACCGGCTGAAACGGTTGATTGAGATAAAAGCTCCCGATGTCATTATGCGTAATGAAAAACGAATGCTTCAGGAAGCCGTTGATTCTCTGTTTGACAACTCCCGGAAATCAAGCGCTGTCAAAACCGACTCAAACCGTCCGCTGAAATCCTTAAGCGACAGCCTGAAAGGAAAACAAGGACGTTTTCGCCAAAACCTGCTCGGTAAACGTGTCGACTACTCCGGCCGTTCCGTGATTATTGTTGGGCCTAAACTGAAAATGAACCAATGTGGCTTGCCGAAAGATATGGCTGCCGAACTTTTTAAACCTTTTATTATTCGCAGGTTGCTTGAACGTGGTATTGTTAAAACTGTGAAGTCGGCAAAAAAAATTGTGGAAAGAAAAGATGCCGTTGTTTACGACATCCTCGAAAATATCCTGAAAGGACATCCTGTTTTGCTCAACCGTGCCCCTACATTGCATCGCCTTGGTATTCAGGCTTTTCAACCAATACTCGTAGAAGGTAAGGCTATTCAGCTTCATCCACTTGCCTGTACTGCTTTTAACGCCGACTTTGATGGTGACCAGATGGCTGTTCATTTGCCTTTGGGTAATGCTGCTGTCTTGGAAGCACAGGTGTTGATGCTGGCTTCGCACAATATTTTGAATCCTGCCAACGGTGCGCCTATTACCGTTCCTTCACAGGACATGGTTCTCGGACTGTACTACATTACTAAAGCCAGGAAAAGTACAGAGGCATATTCTATTAAAGGAGAAGGAATGATTTTTTACTCTCCCGAAGAAGTCCGTATTGCCTACAATGATAAACGTGTTGATTTACATGCTATTATCAAAGTGAAAGTGGATGTAAAAGAAAATGGTAAACTGGTAAACAAACTGGTTGAGACTACTGTTGGACGCGTCTTTTTTAATGAAGAAGTTCCAAAGGAATTTGGGTTTATTAATAAACTGTTGACAAAGAAAGCGCTTCGCGACATTATCAGCGATGTACTGAAAGCAACAGGGAATGCTGTTACAGCCCAGTTCCTTGATGATATCAAAAATCTCGGTTATTACATGGCGTTTGTCGGGGGACTCTCCTTTAATCTTGGTAATGTGCGGGTTCCGGCTGTTAAGGAAAGTCTTATTAAAAAGGCCGAAGAAGAAGTGGATGAGGTGATGAACAACTATAACATGGGTTTCATTACTAACAATGAGCGGTATAACCAGATTATTGATATTTGGACACATACCAACTCAAGGCTTACCAACATTGTTATGAAGGAGCTGGCTGCCGATAATGACGGGTTTAACCCTGTCTTTATGATGCTCGACTCCGGGGCTCGTGGTTCTAAAGAACAGATTCGCCAGCTTTCCGGGATGCGTGGTCTTATGGCCAAACCTCAGAAAGCCGGTGCTGCCGGAAATGAGATTATAGAGAACCCTATTCTTTCAAACTTTAAAGAAGGGTTGTCCGTTCTGGAGTACTTTATTTCTACACACGGTGCCCGTAAAGGACTTGCCGATACTGCCCTGAAAACAGCCGATGCCGGTTATCTGACCCGCCGACTTGTTGACGTGGCTCAGGATGTGATTATCTCTGAAAAAGACTGTGGAACGCTGCGCGGACTCACCGTAACTGCTCTCAAGAAAAATGAAGAAATAGTCGAATCGCTTTATGACAGGATTCTCGGGCGTGTGGCAGTACATGATATTTATCATTCGCATACGGGTGACATTATTGTAAAAGGTGGCGAAGAGATTACCGAAGTGATTGGTAAACAAATTGAAGCCTCCGGCATTGAGCAAGTCGAAATCAGATCGGTACTTACCTGCGAATCGAAGCATGGTGTTTGTGCTAACTGTTACGGACGTAACCTTGCTTCAGGTCATCTCGTGCAAAGGGGAGAGGCTGTTGGGGTCATTGCCGCCCAGTCTATTGGGGAGCCCGGTACACAGCTTACTTTGCGTACGTTTCACCAGGGAGGTACCGCTTCCAACGTTGCTGCCAGTTCAAAAATTGAAGCCAGCCAGGATGGTGTTCTCGAATTTGAAGAGTTGAGAATCGTTGCTTACAGCGATGAAAAGGGTGATAAGTATGAGGTCGTTACCGGGCGTTCTGCCGAGATGAAACTCGTAGATCCTGAAACGGGCGTTATACTTTCCTCTGCAAACATTGCTTACGGTTCCAAATTATATTTCAAAAATGGCGATAAAGTAAAAAAAGGTGATCTGATTAACGAATGGGATCCTTTTAACGCCGTTATCCTCTCTGAGGTTGCCGGTAGCATTGCTTTTGAAAATGTTCTTGAAGGGCAGACTTACCGTGTTGAATCGGATGAGCAGACCGGCTATTTTGAGAAGGTAATTATTGAAACCAAGCAGAAGGCTAAAAACCCTAATGTTAAGATTCTGGATAAAGACGGCAAAACTCTAAAACAATATGACTTGCCTGTGGGTGCTCATATTGTGGTTGAAGAAGGTGCTAAGATCAAAGCCGGCGACCTGTTGGTGAAAATTCCCCGCGCCTTTGGTAAAGCCGGTGACATCACCGGTGGTCTACCCCGTGTTACCGAACTTTTCGAAGCACGTAATCCTTCCGAACAGGCCGTCGTTTCCGAAATTGACGGTGTCGCCTCCTTTGGTAAAAAGCTGAAACGTGGTAACCGCGAAATTATCATTACCGCTAAAACAGGTGCTGAGAAACGTTATCTTGTTTCGACTACCAAACAAATTCTGGCTCAGGAAAACGACTTTGTGAAAGCCGGTACCAAACTTTCCGATGGCGTAATTACCCCTGCCGATATTCTGGCCATTAAAGGTCCCATGAAAGTGCAGGAATACATTGTCAACGAAATTCAAGAGGTTTATCGTCTGCAGGGGGTGAAAATCAATGACAAACACTTTGAGGTGATTGTCCGCCAGATGATGCGTAAAGTTCAGGTGGAAGACCCAGGTGATACCCGCTTTCTCGAAGGCGAGTTGGTGAACAAAATTAAATTCCACGAAGTGAATGACGAAATCTTCGGTATGAAGGTCGTTGTTGACCCCGGTGATTCGGAAACTGTTCGTCATGGCGAAATTATCACTGCCCGTAAACTCCGCGATGAAAATTCAACCTTGCGACGTCGTGATAAAAAGCTCATCGAAGCCCATACTGCACAAACGGCAACTGCACGACAGGTACTACAGGGTATTACGCGTGCTTCGCTGCAAACCGATAGCTTTATCTCGGCTGCATCTTTCCAGGAAACAACCAAGGTGCTTACTCTTGCGGCCATTAATGCCAAACAGGATACGCTGAAGGGCCTGAAAGAGAATGTCATTGTCGGGCATAAAATCCCCGCCGGTACGGGTCTCAAGGAGTACGACGATATTATTGTAGCTTCCAAAGAAGATCATGATGCCATGATGGCGAAAGCCAATGACATGGATGCTGTTGAAGAAGAAACCAAAGACAAGTAAACCATTTTTAAAGGCTGTTGCAAAAAGGAAGTTTTCCGTTCTGCAACGGCCTTCTTTTGTAATCATCAAAACTATGGAAGACAATAATAACCAACAACAGAATCAAATCAATATTGAACTAAGTGAAGAGATGGCTGAGGGAGTCTACTGTAATCTTGCCATCATTACCCATTCTCATGCTGAGTTTGTTGTTGACTTTGTGAAACTAATGCCCGGCACTCCCAAGGCTAAGGTA
>CAYLSW010000172.1:3787-4837 GCA_964386145.1 uncultured Lentimicrobiaceae bacterium
CGCCTTTCTCTATGGGTGGACCGACGGCTCAGGCATAACAAAAAAGGCTGCTTCCGTGAGAACAGCCTTTTTCCGCTTTTAACTTCTTAAAGGTTCTTCTTCAAAAAATCCTCCATCGTTTGAAAGACTTTTTCGCGAACCGGTTTTTTGGAAAGTAGCAAGTCGTGTACTCCGCCTTCAAAAGAGGCCCTTTCCACCTTTTTCCCAATGACGTGTGAGAAACGTTCGATGTCTTTCACGTTAAGTACTGTATCCGTATCCTGCATTTCAGGCCTGTAATTTCCAGGTTTTACGCTTTTGGCCGAATACATAACAAGCACCGGACATCGAATGTCAAGCCCCTGTTGCAACTCTTTCTGTGCCGCGTAAATCCCTTTTATCCAACTGGCATGAATCTTGAAACCGGCATCTGGCTTCAGTTTCAAATCATAGTCCCATTCACCGTTATGGCTTTTGTGCATGCTGTATCCGTATCCTTTGTCAAGACCCACCGGAGATGGCAGTCCCGGAATAGAATCTGCGAGCGTTACCATTATTGGAATAAAAGTCTTTTTCAAAAATGCCGAAACATTAAACTCAAAAAACGGACTGTTCAGAACTAGTGCATCTACTGTATTGTCATTCCTGTGGTCGTGGGCATATATTGCTCCAATCAGCCCTCCCGTGGAATGACCAATAAATACCAGCTTTTCGTTTTTCTGCTTTTCCCTGATAAACGATATGGCCTTGTCAATTTCTTCAAAATATTCGCGGATATCCCTGAAATCATTGGGCTTCTGATGGGGCAAAATAGAACGTCCGTATTTGCGTAATTCCAGAGCATAAAAGTTAAATCCCCGTTTATTTGCCCAATCTGCCAAATGGGTCTGGAAAAAATAATCATTAAAACCATGCAGATAAAGAAGTGCCTTTTTTGCCGGTTTTTCCGCTTTCCTCTCAATAAGGGTAGCGATAACTTCCCCCTCATAATCCGGCTTCAGCTCCAAAGTATGAAGCGTAAAGCCGTTTTCTTTTTGCTTTTCCATGATGCTAATTTTTGTATCGTTAACA
>CAYLSW010000173.1:0-4795 GCA_964386145.1 uncultured Lentimicrobiaceae bacterium
CATTTTTTTAACGCTCCGCCCTGCCTTGAAAACCCGCAAAATTACTTCGTCGATTTCCGGCACTTTATTTCGTCACAAACCCTTAACCACTCTGGCCTAAAAGTCATTCTTGATTATTCAAATTCATATTTTCTCGCCAAGGCACAAAGTATATAGTTTTAGTTAGCGAACCGGGACATATAAAAAGGCAGGCCCATCATTACAATAATTCGGTAGAAAATTCTACCAATCTGATTCCCAGATAAATAGAATTTCTTCATAATATGTGTAACTGATTATGAAGCAAGTATTTGCGACTTTGCGTCTTTGCGAGAATGAAAAATTAACGGAGTATTGTCATTACAAAAGCCTACTTTCAGTAAAATAATTTTTGTTTACCTATTTCTCTTTTCCGGGTAGGCCATAAGTATCTACCACGAAATCAATATCTTTATCTCCCCGGCCACTCAGGTTAACAAGAATGGATTTCCGTTTGTCCTGCTGTGCCAGTTTAACAGCATAAGCCACAGCATGGGCACTTTCCAAAGCGGGGATAATCCCTTCGAGGCGGCTAAGTTCATAAAATGAATCAATCGCTTCCTTGTCGTTTATGCTAACATATTGAACCCGTTTCATATCTTTCAGCATGCTGTGTTCCGGCCCCACGCCAGGATAATCCAGTCCGCTGGCTACCGAATAAACAGGTGAAGGGTTTCCTTCTCCATCCTGCAAAACATAACATTTAAAACCGTGAATCGTTCCCGGTTTACCAAACGTCATAGTTGCTGCATGATCGCCGGTTTTAAAAGAGCGACCGGCCGGTTCCACGCCATGCAAGGCACATTCATCATCTTCGATAAATCCTGAAAACAGCCCCATGGCATTGCTTCCGCCACCCACACAGGCAACCAGATTATCAGGCAACTCACCAGTCATATCATAAAACTGTTCTCTTGCTTCAACACCTACAACATGCTGAAAATCACGTACCATCATAGGAAAAGGATGTGGGCCGACCACTGAACCGATACAGTAGAGCGAATTTTCGCTATCCACGGCATAAGCGTTAAAAGCCGAGTCAACAGCTTCTTTTAGCGTCTTTAAGCCATGTGAAACCGGAACCACTTTTGCACCGAGAATTTCCATACGCACCACGTTGGGATGTTCCTTGACCATGTCCACTTCACCCATATGGATTTCACACTCCATACCGAAATAAGCGGCTGCTGTTGCCAGGGCCACCCCATGCTGGCCGGCTCCGGTTTCAGCAATAAGCTTTTTCTTACCCATGTATCGAGCCAGCAAGGCTTCTCCCATACAATGGTTGAGTTTATGCGCTCCGGAGTGGTTTAGATCTTCCCTTTTCAGGTAAATCCGGCCACCATATTTCTCCGACAGACGGTTACAAAAATAGACCGGTGTTGGCCGGCCCTGATAGTGTTTCCTAATACTCCTCAGCTCCGAAATAAATTTGTGCGACTTGCTGATAGCATAGTACGCATCAGTAATTCTTTTCATTTCCAGTTCTAAATGGGGAGGTAAAAATGCCCCACCATAAGTACCGAAATACCCCTCAGCATTGGGATATTTTTTTAAATAATTTTTCAACATAATTAAAAGTGTATAAGATAGCGGTAAAAGTAGAAAATTAATTGAATAATAAAAACGGACGTTTTATCAGGCAGCTGGTATTTCATATTTAATTGTATTTTTGTCAAAACTTAAGTTTTGAAAAAACTGGCCATTGCATTGGGCGGTGGAGGAGCCCGGGGGCTGGCTCACATCGGATTTTTGCGCATTATCGAAAAAGAAAAAATACCCATTGCCCGTATTTCGGGTTGCAGCATGGGAGCCATGGTGGGTGGTAGTTATGCGCTCTATCAGAGTGCTGATGCCGTAGAAGAACTTACTTATCATTTTATAGAACATCCTGTTTTTAAGGGGTTTAATTTCGATGATTTTGCTGCTATTGACAAAAACAGTGATGATTTAAAGGGCAAAGCCCTTTCTGTTATGGGGCGCATAAAAGTGGGCTTATCGCTTTTTAAAACACTGGCAAGCCCCGGTATCTATGAGGATGAGCTGGTTGAAAGAGCATATCACAACTATCCTGATCATCTCATCGAACAGCTTCCCATACGTTTTTATGCTATTGCCAGTGATCTGTTCAGCGGAGAGGAAGTATTGCTAAAAAAAGGGAGTATGCGTCTTGCTGTTCGTGCCAGTTCTTCCATCCCCGGATACCTGCCACCTGTTCATTGGGGAAAGTACCTGCTGGTAGATGGAGGTGTTTCCAACCTGGTTCCCACTCAATATTTCAGGAAAAGCGAAAATGAGTTAATTATTGGCGTGGATGTAAGCCGTCCCATCAAAGACAGAGTCGATTTGAGTAGTGGGCTAAATATCATGCAGCGGGCTGAGAACATTCGGAATTATCATCTCACGAAACTAAAAGTCAGCAATGCCGACAAGGTCATCACCTGTCCTCTCGGTAATATTTCCTGGGCCGATTTCAAAGAGGTCGAAAACATCATTAAGGCGGGTGAAAAAGCTGCCCGGCGTTTACTCCCCTGGTTAGAGAAAGAGTTGAATTAGCCGAAAAATTCAGGATTAAAATTCATAAGATAAACCGTTTGTGTAGCTCTGGTAAAAGCTGTATAAAGCCAACGCATATACTCTCTGTCTATCTGCTCATCATTTATATATCCCTGATCAATAAAAACAACAGGCCATTGTCCGCCCTGTGTTTTATGGCAGGTTATGGCATAAGCAAATTTCACACGGAGGGCATTGAAATAGGGATCCCTTTTCACGGCTGCCAATCGTTTTCGACGCTGTGGGATAGACATATAATCCTGTTCCACTTCATCAAAAAGCCGCCGTTGTTCTTCTCCCGGAATATCCGGACCGGGGGCATCCAGCGTATCAAGCAAGAGTTTCACCGTAAGTTCTTTTTCCCCCGGATAGTCGGGCAATAGGATTTCCGCTTCTGCAAACTTGAAGCCATAGAGTTCCTCCATGTGATTTACACGTACAACCTGTGCCAGGTCGCCATTAGCTATAAAACCGGCCTTGGAATCGGGCGAAAGCCAGAAATAATTATTTTTAACCACCATAATCTTGTCACCAGCCTCCAGAACCGATTCTCTTAGCTGTATCCGACTACGAATCTGTTGGTTATAATTATTTGCACTTTTGTTACTCCGGGTAACAACTATGCTGCCGGTATCTTCGTTTCCGGAGAAAGCCGTCTGCATTAAGTCCTCCAGCATGTAACCATCCTCAATAATGATGACATCCTTCCCAAAATTTTGTTTAAGGAAAAAGGGAGTATCAGCCGTATCTTCTTCAATTTTACGACGCAAAAAAGTTGCCGATTTCAAAATACCGGAGTCCAGAGCCTGGCGCATAACCTCGCTCATTTCAAAAGAGAAAGCCGTCAGGTTGAAGGCGCTACGCAAATAGTCCACATTAAGTGCCGGGCTGATGTCCAGTCCCACAGGGGGGAGTTGTGCCGTGTCGCCTACCAGCAATAGTTTGTTTCCACTTTGAGCAAAGACAAACTGCATTAAATCGTCCAGCAAACTGCCAGCCGATGTTATCATATTTTTATCCTGGGTATAATCGCTAATCATGGAAGCTTCATCGACAATAAAAACTGTATTACTCATTTTATTTTGAGACAGGACAAGCTTTGTCCGGCCATCTTTATCGGCATCAGACCGGTAAATACGTCGATGAATAGTAAATGATGCAAAGCCTGTGTATTGCGCCACCACCTTGGCTGCCCTGCCTGTGGGAGCCATCAGGACAAACTTTCGGCCTGTTTCATGCAGCAGGTTTACAAAAGCACTGATAAGGCTGGTTTTCCCGGTACCGGCATAGCCTTTCAGCAAATACAGGGGATTATGTTTGACGCTGATACCAAAAGCTGCGAGATGTCCAATGGCTTTTTTCTGGTTGTCCGTAGGCGAATAACCAAAATAGCGGTAAATAACTTTTATTTCCTGTTCAAGTGCCATATCAGAGCCGGTTAGAAGGGATAGCCGATACCAAAGTTAATAACTACGTTTTTCCATTGAAGCGTATCAAAACGCAAACGTTTACCAAGAGGATAAGAAGGATCAAGAATAGGAATAGCAAAATCAACCCTAAAGATAAAAAAGGAAAAGTCCAGACGGGTACCAAAGCCGGCATCAATGGCTATCTCCTTGGCGAAGGTATCCCAGGCAAATTTTCCTCCCGGGAAAGTATTGGTGGCATTCAGGTTCCAGATGTTACCGGCATCTACAAAAAAGGCTCCTTTTAAAAAGTCAATAATTGGAAAACGGTATTCTATGTTTGCCTCTATCTGGATATCGCCAACTCTTTCATATTCTCCCGTTCCTGAATAAGAGCCAGGCCCGAGGGTGCGAAAGCGCCAGGCCCGCATCCCATTAGCTCCTCCGGCAAAGAAGCCTTTTTCGTAAGGAACTACTGCAGAATTCAGATAAGGGATCACCATACCTATCAATCCGCGAAAAACCAATGCTTTTCCCTGATTGTCAAAATGAATGTAATGCCTGTAGTCCAAATTAAAACGGAAATACTGTGAATAGGGGACACCAAAAAGTGTAAAATTGCCCAGAGTATCCTTTACCCCTCCGAAAAGGTCGTTCATGACACGTAGCATATTTCCGGATGTTTCCAGATCAAGGCGTACGTAGTCAAAATTTCCTGCCCGGTGCATCTTTTGATTGTTGAAAATAATACTGTAACGTAAACCGGCAATCATGTGGTCAGAATACTGCTCTTTGAGTTGCTGGTTGGTCTCTTT
>CAYLSW010000174.1:0-4767 GCA_964386145.1 uncultured Lentimicrobiaceae bacterium
TAGGTGTTGCTCCGGTAGGCTGTTCGGTGCTGGCTTACGAGTTTATGGATGTGGATATGCAGGAAGCTGCTCATGGCCGTGCCCCGGCTCTTGCTACCGCCATTAAAAGACTGTGGCCCGACAACCTCGTGTTTACCTATCAGGGAGATGGTGATTTGGCAGCCATTGGGACTGCCGAGACCATTCATGCCTGCAATCGGGGTGAAAAGATCGTCATCATCTTTATCAATAATGGTATTTACGGCATGACCGGAGGCCAGATGGCTCCTACTACTTTAGAAGGAATGAAGACCTCCACCTCCCCTTACGGGAGAGATACGGAGCTCATGGGGCATCCGCTAAAGATCACAGAACTGGTAGCACAACTTCCGGGCACTTATTATGTAACCCGACAGGCAGTTCACACACCCTCAGCTGTGCGTAAGGCTAAAAGAGCCATTAAAAAGGCTTTCCAAAACCAATTGGATAATATCTCAGGGTTGTCTTTTGTGGAGGTGGTCTCTAACTGTAACTCCGGCTGGAAAATGGCTCCGGTAGAATCCAACATTTGGATGGAGGAAAACATGTTTCCTTTTTATCCCCTTGGCGATATCAAAGTGGATGGCCGGTTAGTAAAATAGATTTAATCTTTAAAATGACGATAAAATGACGGAAGAAATAATCATTGCGGGCTTTGGAGGGCAAGGTGTCCTTTCCATGGGAAAAATCCTGGCTTACTCTGGAATTATGCAAAACCAGGAGGTAAGTTGGATGCCATCCTATGGTCCCGAAATGCGAGGTGGCACAGCTAATGTAACCGTGATTGTCAGTGACGAACGTATTAGTTCGCCCATTCTCAGGGCTTACGATACGGCTATCATCCTGAATCAACAATCTATGGATAAATTTGAACCCGAGGTAAAGCCCGGTGGCACACTGCTTTATGACCCTAACGGTATATCACGCCATCCATCCCGTAAGGATATCAACATTTACAAAGTGGAAGGTGCAAAAAAGGCCGCTGAAATGGGAAACACTAAGATTTTCAATATGATTGTGCTGGGAGCCTACCTGAAGATAAAACCCATTGTAAAACTTGAAAATGTTGTGAAAGGATTGAGAAAATCTTTACCGGAAAGACACCACAAACTTATTCCATTAAATGAGGATGCTATCCAACTCGGCATGAAGAGTGTGGAAGTTGTTCAGAAACTATAAAACCTGTGTCCCTTTAATTAACCTGCTTAAGTTTAAAACCGGCTTCAGAGAAGCCGGTTTTTTTGTTAATAACCAATCCATTTCCAGGAAAGTCTGCTTTCGCAGAAGTTTGTATTTTTTTTTTCGATTAGCTTCTTCTTGAGCCTTTATCCACAGAAAACCACACAGAAGCATGTAATATATGTATTTTTCCTATTTTTAGACGCTAAAAACTTTCGGCTATGAAAATAGAAACCTCTCAAACAAAAATTGACAAACGTTCCCTTATTGCCGGATTCTCCGGAAACATACTGGAATGGTACGATTTTACTGTTTATGGCTTTTTCGCAACCGTTATCGGCACCCAGTTTTTTCCTGACGAAGACAAAATTGTTCAGCTCATCTCAGCCTTTGGTGTTTTTGCCGCCGGTTATCTGATGCGACCCATCGGAGGAATTATTTTTGGACATATCGGAGACAGGCAGGGAAGAAAAAAGGCCCTTTTAATATCAATATTGATGATGGCGATTCCGACAACACTTATTGGGTTTCTTCCCACTTACGCAAGTATCGGATGGTATTCGGCATTGCTACTGGTCATTTTAAGACTGTTCCAGGGACTTTCTGTTGGCGGAGAATTTACCGGTTCTATTTCATTTCTTGTAGAAAAAGCACCGTGGGGAAAGAGAGGATTTTTTGGTAGCTGGACAACTTTTGGTGTCTTTGGCGGGATGCTTATCGGAGCGGGTATAGCGGCAATAGTTACTTCTGTACTTACCACCAAACAAGTAAACGATTTCGGTTGGAGAATTCCATTTTTGCTTGGCGCCGTCATCGGCATTGCCGGCCTTTACCTCCGAAAAGATATGACAGATGATGAACACTTTAAGAAAATAATCAAAGAACAAAAGACCTACAAAATACCCCTGACAGAGTTTTTTGCACATTACAAAATGCAGTCTTTTAAAATAATCATGCTAAGCTGGGCATTTGGCGTTTCGGTTTACCTGATCTTTATCTTCCTTCCTTCTTACCTCCACACGTTTCTCCATGTAAAACTTAGCGATGCGCTCTCTATCCACACCATTGCAATTATCTTTATGATGCTTATCATACCTCTTTTTGGCCATTTGAGTGATAAAGTAGGCAGGAAATTTATTCTTTTTATTTCATTGATTGGGTTTGTGGTTTTTTCGTACCCGCTTTTTTTGCTGATGTTTGAAAAAACCTTTTGGGCCATTTTGGTTGCCATGCTGTTATTCTCTATCTTTGAAGGTCTGTTTCAGGGAGTTATCCCTGCAATAATGACCGAAGCATTTCCGGCAAAAGTAAGATACACAGGACTCTCCGTAAGTTATAATATTGCTCTGGCATTATTTGGCGGTACCACTCCCCTTGTTTCTGTCTGGCTGATAAAGATAAGCGGCGGCAATGTATTAATGCCTGTGTACTACTTAATTGCTTCTGTGATAATAGCCATTATCACCTTATTTTTCATGCCTGAAACCTATAAAAAAGAGTTAGATTAGGTATTATGATTTAATCAGGGCACCGGATATCGTTATCGGCAGACCCGGAGAATTAATTATACAATTTCCAGCTGATGCCAAGATAGAAACCACCATCAGCGCTCGGATATCCGGGTGAATTGTAATAATAATTGTTTCCAAAAAAGCCCAGCAGATTCTTTCCCTGCAAAAAGAGGCGGAAACTTTTGATTTTCATCGAAGCATACACATCAATATAGAGATAATCGCCTATTTTCTTATCGTGTTGCGTATAGAATGCTCGCAACTCCGGCATGTAAGTATCGGCATAGTAACTGGTGAAATAGGAAAGTTGAACGCCGGTTTGTAAACGGGCGGCTCTTTTAAAAATCCATTTTCTAAAAAACAGGTTCATTTTTCCGGTAAATACTGGCAAATGCAAAATGGAAGGCATTGAGGTTGTTTGGTAAACTGCCCGCAGGTTAATACCGAAATAATGTAACGGAATAGTCCCGGAAGTAAAAAGCTGCAATACACTTCCCGGATTGGCGGCCTGTTGCGGATAAGCAGAATCGTTAAAGAAAGTATAATTTCCCAGTGACCGGAAAATAACTCCGGCACGAATAAATTTGTACCGGTATTCGCCCTTAAAGCGAAAAATTCTCTCTTTGAGAAGGTTTAGCTTCCAATTGAAACGGTTTGAGCTGTATTGTGAAAAAAACCAGGCTGGCTTTCTGTTAGCAAACATCACACTAAAATAAAGTTGCCCTATATTTTTCTCCACCGACCCGAGATATTGCAGCAGGCTTCCCTTTATTCTCAAATCGCCACTGTTGTATCCTCCCAAAACCATTTCCGCGGAAGCATTCAGGAAGCTACGCTGAAAGAGCTTTAGGGCGATCCCACCGAACGGAATAAGCTGGTTGTTAATGTGTTTTGCAGAATCATAAGGAAGCGCCTGTGCTATATGATCATAATTTGCACCGAAATAAGCCCTGAAAACCTGGCTAAGTTTGTCCTGATTATACGCCAGGGAAGACCAAAGAATACGGTTTCTGATTTTAAGCAGATACACAGAATCATAAGTACTTGTGGTATCGAAAACAGGAGGAAAATTTCTGTAAAACAGGGTATCAGCTGCATTCTGATCCGTATAAACCATCTGGTTTTTCTGGTACAGAAAAGAATAGGCAAGGCTCCCGCCTGCAAGTTTTCGCGGAGTGGAATCTTTTCGCATGCCTGGCTTCTGTAAATTAAAATATTGTCCCACATAAAACCCCGAGGATTTTACCAGGTTCCGGGCCGTTTTTAATGCTACCGGAATCACACGTCGTTCTTTCTCCAGATTAAACCTGAAAAGGCTGTCTTTCGTAATCCCTCCGTTTTCACGGGCAATCACCTTGTTGAAAAGATAATTGGCAATAATCGCATAACGATTGTTTTTGGTGTGATAACGACTTGTGAAATAGACGTATTTATCATCCGATTTGCTGTTGGCATATTGCCCTGGGGAATTTACCAGATACAAATCAACACCAAAAGTAAACTGCTTTGACATTTTGCGTGAGAAAGTTACCCCAAGGCTTTGTTCTTTTTTCGGCCCCATAACATATTGCAGTTGTGTATAAGGGCGCTTAAGCTTATAATACTCCACCTGATCGTTGTAATGCATGTAAGGTGCAAAAACACGGGACTTTGTTGTATAGCCCATGGAAGCAGAAGGCGAAAAAACTCTGTTGTATGAAGCAAGCCCGATATTGCTCAAAGTGTTGAACATACGGTTTCCTTTCTCAACAGGATCATATTGATGAAAAAGGGTAAGCGTTGTATCCACATAGGTAAGTTTGCCCGCTTTCAGGCTATCCAGCGACCCGGTAAAATAGTAAACCGAAGTAGTATCCGGTTTCACCTGAGTGGAATCCCCTGAAATAATGGCTGAGTCGCTTTGCCCCATAGCAGGCATCGCCAAGGTGATTATTAACGCAAAAAGAAACAAAAAATAAATTTTTCCCTCAGAAACAGTCACAACCGATTTTTTTTGATTTCAATGGCCAAAATTAGGGAAAAAGGGATTAAAACCTGTGAAATATTGATTTAATGTCAG
>CAYLSW010000175.1:0-4675 GCA_964386145.1 uncultured Lentimicrobiaceae bacterium
TAAATTTCAGTGTGCTGGATGGCTGGTGGGCAGAAGGCTACAAAGAAGATGCCGGATGGGCTATCCCGGAAACCCGGACTTACGAAAACCAAAACTTTCAGGACGAGCTGGATGCCGAAATGATTTATAATATCCTCGAAGAAGAAATTGTCCCCACGTATTATGACATTAACAAAGACGGACTTTCCGAAAAATGGGTTCAGCACATTAAGAACACCATTGCGGACATTGCACCTCATTTTACCATGCAACGCCAGTTAAATGATTATTACGAAAATTTTTACACTCCTCTGCTTGAAAGCGGTAAACGGATGAGAGCACAGCATTTTGCCAAAGCTAAAGTGCTGGCTGCATGGAAAGGGAAAATCCGCCATGCATGGGATAATATCTCGGTGGAATCGCTGATGGTACCCAACACACAAAAAGGTGCCATTGCTTATGGAAAACATTTTGTTGCAGAGATAAAACTTTCTGCCCCCGGACTGACTGCTGAAGATTTGGGGGTTGACCTCATTATGGGTAACAGAACCAATGGAAACATTGAAAAAATACTTTACCGTCATCCGTTAGAAGCAGAACAGGAAACAGAGGTGATAATCCGCTTTACCTGTGATTTTCCCCTGGCACATTCAGGTATTGTGGATTATGCATTCCGTCTTTATCCGAAACATGAACTGCTGGTTCATCGCATGGATTTCCCGTTGGTGAAGTGGATATAATCCGACAATATCTAAAATATATCTATCCAAAGTACGGAGTTCACCGCAGATATGTGAATACTTTGTTGTATCTGGTACTTTATCCGGAAAGATAAGAGCAGAAAGCATTATATTGTCAGAAACAGTGTCGACATAACCAAGAAACCAAGCAGGTAACCACTGTAAATCTCAAAAGGTGTATGTGATGCGGTTTTCATCCGGGCATAACCCGTAATTCCTGAAACCAGAATTACCCCGAAAGACCAAAAATAAAGGGGCATATGCAATGACAGTCCCAAAGCAATCAGCGCTCCGGTGAATCCGCCCCAGGCAATCATATGCTGGCTTATCTTGTAGAAATAATTGAAAACAAGCCCCAGCAATACCAGCACGGTAGAACCTAACATGAAAGTGGCAGCCGGTTGAAATACAGCAAGTTTATTTAGAGAAAAAAAGGTAATATAAAAAAAGAGGGCAATAGCAATCATGGGGAAAATGCGTTCTTGTTGACGGCGCATTTCCATATTTTCTATCAGTTTGAGAAACCACATACCTGTTGTCACCAGCGCGGGCAGGACAAAAGTCAGAACAAAGACAAAAAGCAACGTCAGTATCCTGACATTCACCGGAATGTTCGGCAGTGTATAAAATGGCAGCCGAAACAAAATCAGCAGGAAATAAGTGGGAACCAGCAACGGATGAAAGAGTACAGAGAGTACACGGGCAAATGTTTTTTCCATCAAAATAATTTTCTAAAATGACTCAAATTATTAAATACTACACCCCCAGCTCTTTGCGTAACCTCGCTACGGGGATGCCAAGTTGTTCACGATATTTGGCAACCGTACGGCGGGCAATGGGATATCCTTTTTCTTTCAGGGCATTCATAAGCTGCTCATCGGTAAGTGGTTTGTTTTTATCCTCGTCTTCTATCAGATATCTCAAAATGGTCTTCACCTCACGGGTAGAGACCTCTTCACCGTCATCTTTCTGCATAGACTCACTGAAAAAACTTTTTAGAAGAAAGGTACCAAACGGCGTTTGTACATATTTACTGTTTGCCACGCGTGAGACAGTGGAGATATCCATTCCTACAATGTCTGCAATATTTTTCAAAATCATAGGCCGCATTTTGGTTTCGTCTCCCGTGAGAAAATATTCGCGCTGATAATCCATAATCGCTTTCATGGTAATGTAAAGTGTGTTTTGTCGTTGCCTGACAGCTTCGATAAACCACTTAGCCGAATCCATTTTCTTTTTGATGAAGCTAAAAGCCTCTTTCTCCGCTTTACCCCGTCTTCCATTGGCGAGTTCATGCATCATATTGGTATAAGTACGACTCACTCTCAGGTCGGGAGTGTTCCATGAGTTCAGCGTTAGCTCAAGCTCCCCGTCGTTGTTGTTAATGGTGAAATCGGGAATAATGTACTGGTTATTGCGGGATGTTTCTACTAATGAATTACCTGGTTTTGGGTTCAGCGTCAGGACAACATCTATGGCCGACTTTAACTGGTCTTCGGTAATATCGGCCCGTTTCATAATCTTCTGGTAATGCTTTTTGGTAAATTCGTTAAAGTAGCGTTTAACAATCTTGTAAGCTAAATTGAGGGACGCGTCATTTTCGGTTTTCATCTTCCTTCGCAGCTGGATAAGCAGGCACTCCTGCAAATTCTGCCCACCCACTCCGGGAGGGTCAAACTCCTGAATGACCGCCAGTACCTCTTCCACCTCTTCTTTTTTTGCATCAATATTTTGCATAAAGGCCAAATCATCGACTATGGCATCAACAGAACGCTGAAGATAACCGGAATCATCAATATTTCCGATGATATATTGTCCAATTTTCAGTTTGTAATCATCCAGATATTGCAAGCCAAGCTGTTGTTTTAGTAGTTCGTGAAAACTAATTCCTGTGGAGAAAGGAATTTCTTTGTGTTCATTATCGCGGCTGTAGTTGTTGGTTTGTAGCTTATACTCCGGAATTTCATCTTCTCCCTTGTAGTAATCTTCCATATCGAAATCATCATGGTTTTCCTCGCTGGTTTCCTGTCCATCGGGAGTGTCATTCGTCTCATCATTTTCAGAACCAGGGTATTCTTCGTCACGATTATCTATGGCATCTGCTTCAAGTGCAGGATTTTCTTCAATCTCCTGCTTTACCCGTTGTTCCAGTTCATTGGCAGGTACCTGTAGCAATTTCATCAACAAGATTTGCTGGGGTGAAAGCTTCTGTAATAATTTCTGCTGCAGGCGTTGCCTTAACATGGCTAAAAGGTTTAATTTTTTTCTATGGTCTCACAAATGTAAGAATATTTTTAAACTGGCATGGTTTTGGTGGAAAATCTTTTTCACAGATTTACAAAGTTATTTTGCAGATAAAAAAACAATAAAAAGGCTGTTCGCCATGGCGAACAGCCTTTTTTAAATAATGGTAAAACGGTTTTTATCCTAATTGAAGATATACCTCAACCCCAGTTGCATTTGCCATTTGGAGCGTAAAGAGACATCATCCACATAAGAATTTTTCAGATTTGTATCGAATTTAAAGTAAGGGACACCACTTTTGTCCACACCGGTAACTGAAATCGGAGTATTGGTGGTGGGAAATTGACGGACACCCCATTTGGAGCTGATCATGTTCCCAAGGTTTAAGATATCAAGAGAGATTTGAAGTTTATGTTTTTTGCTTATAGCAATATCCTGTAAAAATTTAAAATCCAGTTGAGTGTACCAGGGTAACATGGCACCGTTACGTTGGGCATATTTACCACGGCGGGTTTTCAGATAAGGATCCTGGTTAATAAAAGCATTTAAAGCAGTCCATTGTGCAGCAGCATCACTCGCAGCTACACCATTTCCATTAGCATCTACTGTCCCGAAATGAATGTCACTTTGGTTGGCAGGGACATACAACAAATCGTTGTTGATGATGTTGTCCTTATTCAGGTCGCCGGCATAAACATACGAATAACGGTTGCCCTTTCCGGCTTCAAAGAAGAAAGAAAAAGCAGAAGCATAACGTCCGTACGTAATACGATAGGAAGCACTGGCTATAATCCGATGTTTCAAGCCATAACGCGACCATGAGTACATGGAATGGTTCGGATTGCCCACGACAGGATTACGTTGGAAAGCATCAGCGGCAATTTCAGCAGGAATAGAAGTTATATCTTTGGAACTCAGATATGTATAAGCCACCATAAGATTCAAACCGAAATCCCAGGTTTTGGTAATTTTCGTAGTAAAATTAAACTGATCCCCTTTTTTCGAATTATTCAAAACAATGGTACCCGCATCCAGAAATCCGATAGCTCCCGGGCTGGAAGAATAGATATTTGACTCCGCAAAATTAGCGAAAATCTGGCGGGTATCTCCCGTTCCGGAAAGACGTCCCGTGGGAGGTTTCATGTTGTAGTTGTGATGAATAACTGCATTTACATCTTTTGAATACATGGTTTCCACGGTAATCATCCAGTTATTGCCAATATCCATATCAATAGCGAGGTCATTTTTCCAAACCTGTGGCCACCGGAAATTAGGAGAGGTAGAATTGACCTGGAAAGTGTAACCCGGGTTAATTCCGGCATTGGAAGCCTGGTTGCCTAACCATACGAAAGGAATTCGTCCGCTGAAAATTCCCGTTCCTCCCCTGAGTTGCAACGTCCTGTCACCTTTTATGTCCCAATTGAAACCAATACGCGGCGACCAGAGGATTTTTGATTTTGGCCATTTTGCAGGGTCAACTTTTACAGGATTTCCATTTTGATCAACCCAGCCATCGAAGTTTTTCACCACATCAACAGCAGCTGTCTCGGGAATTTTGTTGAAATACATGGGAACATCAATACGTAACCCGTATGTCAGGTTAAAACGGTCGCTAATATGCCATTCGTCCTGAGCGTAAAGTGCCAGTTGCCCAACTTTAACATAAGACCACAGATAATCCTTTTTTTGTGAATCTCTGACCTGTTTATTAA
>CAYLSW010000176.1:0-4669 GCA_964386145.1 uncultured Lentimicrobiaceae bacterium
ACACTTTTTTGATGATTTCCCAGGTAAGCTTTGGTTTTTTATTAAAAAAATCAATATTGAAATAGTTGGGGTCCACCTCTTTCCATATACCGCCTTCGCCCCGGAAGGTGGGTAGGCCACTATCCACAGAGATACCCGCACCCGTAAAGACAACAGTGTAATTTGCCTTACGGATGATTTCAGCCGCTTGTTTTATATTTTTGGTTATTTCCAATCAGGTTTCTTTTTTAATGTTAATGTTTCAGTAACTTTGAGATTGTCACCGTGGTATCCTGGTTAAAGATCAGGGTAAATCCGAGTTTTTTAAACAAGTTTAGCATGGCTTTATTATCGGTAGTGGTTTCGGCAGCCACACGTTTCACGCCCACAATATGAGCTATCTGCAGGCAGTATTCTGTCAACAGAAAACCAAGGTCTTTTCGCTGCCATTGGTCGGCTACCAGCACGGCATACTCGGCCATCTCAAGATCAGGGTCGGCAATGAGGCGCCCCTCACCAATCATAAGCCGCTTGCCGTCTTGCTCCACTTCAGCCACAATAGCCATTTCGCGATCGTAATCAATATAACAAAACTCCGTGGCTATCTCGTGCGATTGAAAATGAAAATCGTAACGAAAGCGATGATAAATGGACTCTTTGGAACAGTTTCCCAACATCTCCAGCCAAAGCGGCTCATCTTCCGGTTTAATGGGGCGAAGGATAACCTGCGTTCCATCACGTAGTTTTGTGGTTTTTAACAACCTTTCCGGATAGGGTCTCATGAGCAGATGTCGATAATCTATAGTTTCTTTCCCCAGCTCATCCGGATCTATCACAATACGCGCATCCAGTGCAATGACCTCTTTTGGCGTGACAAGGAGTGGATTGATATCCAGTTCTTCAATTTCAGGATAGTCGGCGGCAAGATAAGAGAGGCGGATTAAGGCCTCAATAAGTTTATCAATATTTTTTGGCGGGCTGCCACGGTAGCCTTTTAGCAAAGGATAAATTTTCAGCGACTCTATCATTTGCCGTGCCAACCGTTCGTTGAGGGGTGGAAACTCCAGCCGCTGATCTTTGAAAAGTTCCGCTGTAACACCCCCCATTCCTACCAGCATAACGGTTCCAAAGTTCTCTTCTTTCTTAAAACCGACAATCAATTCTACGGCATTTTTGGTATCGGCCATTTTT
Source organism: uncultured Lentimicrobiaceae bacterium (assembly GCA_964386145.1). Taxonomy (GTDB): domain Bacteria; phylum Bacteroidota; class Bacteroidia; order Bacteroidales; family F082; genus Sulfidibacterium. The sequence continues at coordinate 1,171 of CAYLSW010000176.1, forward strand.
TGTACGGTAACGCCCTCAATCAATGCGGAAGGCTCATGGTGGCGAACATTCTCGATGAGTTGACGATAGCCGCTGCGCAGCATATCATCGCCGGCAATGTTTAGAAAAACGCCACCCACATCTGATTTATGGGTAATGTCAGGAGATTGGATTTTTAAAACGACAGGGTAGGTTTTATCACGGGCAATTTTGATGGCTTCTTTTTCTGTTTTTGCCAGTTGAGGATGCGTTACGGAAATACCATAATCGGTAATGAGCATTTTTGAATTATTTTCTGACAGGATACGATTTTTAGGGAAAATCTCTTTGATATATTTCTTTCGAAGATTATCGCGGTCATAACTAAAGGACAGCGGTACTTCTTTGGGCGTTTCAAAAAGCATATCCAGTTTCCCCGAATAACGTACCAGTGTCATATAAGCCTGAATAGCTTGTTCAGGTGTCGCATAAACGGGCAACTGTGCTTCATTGAGGATGCTATTGCTTTTGTGCATACTCAGCCCTCCCATCCAAGAGGTCATAATAAGTTTGCTGGTTTTTGATGCCGTATTGATAAGAACCCGGGCAGTTTCTTCGGGATTGGTCAAGGCTTGAGGAGTAATGATAACCAAAACGGCATTAATTTGTTCATCCTCCAGAACAATTTCTACCGCTTTCCGTATGCGTGTTGGAGAAGCATCGCCAAGGACGTCCACCGGATTGTTATGCGACCAATAGGCAGGTAGTAATTTATCCAGTTTTTGTATAACAGAATCCGAGAGTCTTATAAGATGTCCTCCCTGACTAATGAGCGCATCGGTAGCCATAACCCCCGGGCCGCCGGCATTGGTGATAATGGCCAGACCGGAACCTTTCGGTATTTTTTTCCGGCCCACCAAATCGCTGAAATCAAAAATATTGCCCATGTTGTAAACACGTGCAAGACCGGCACGACGCAACAGTGCATCAAAAATATTATCTTTGGTAGCCAGGGCTCCCGTATGGGAAGAAGCGGCTTGTGCCGATTCGGGAAATCGTCCTGATTTGTAAACGATAATGGGCTTTTTACGGGCAAAAGCTCGTGCTGCTGAAAGAAAACGGCGTGCATTACCCAGTGTTTCCACATAAAGGATGATAGAATAGGTATTAATATCCTGCCCGAAATAGTCAATAAGGTCGCCAAAAGTTACGTCCATGGCATTACCAATGGAAACAAAAAAGGAGAAACCCACATTGGTTTCCGCTGCCCAGTCAAGCAGTACGGCGCCCAGCGCTCCCGATTGTGAGATAAAAGCCATGTGCCCTTTTCCGGGCATACTGCTGGCAAAGCTAACGTTCAGGTTCAGCCCGGGGACAATGACCCCCATACTATTCGGACCCAGAACGCGCATATCATTATATTTTTTTACCCTGCGTTTCAGTTCTTGTTCCAGGATTTTTCCCTCTTCTCCGGCCTCTTTAAATCCGGCCGACATGATGATGATACCGTTGATACCGGCTTGTCCGCACTGATCAATGAGGTCGGGCACTTCATGTGCCGGCGACAAAATAACAGCAAGGTCTGGTTTTTTGGGAAGATACTCCACACTTTGGTAGCAGGGAATGCCAAGAACGGCTTCGCGTTTTGCATCAACAGGATAAATGACGCCTGAAAAACCACTTTCCATTAAGTTGCGCAAGGTGATACCCCCAATACTTTTCGGATCGTTATTCACGCCAATAAGCGCTATGCGCCCTGGTCTGAAAATATTATCAAGTTTTCGAACAGACATAGCACATAGTTTTTAAAGTTACCTAATGACGTAAAATGAGGAATCATCTGTTCCTGATTTTAACAAAAATAAACAAAAAACAGCAGCAAAGGTGGAGGATAAAAAAAGTCCCGAAGGAGATAGTTCCGGGACTTTTTATCAATCGACAGAATAGTGAAGAGGTTTATTCTCTTGCGCCTATGGGCAGAACGGTTTTACCAAGAGATTCGTTAACGACCTCGGCCATGGCAAGATAAATGGCTGAGAGACCACAGATAATTCCTTCATATCCGGCGATAACTCCGAAAATCTTTATTCCTGTCCATTTTTCGATAGTCAGCAGAAAGAAGAGAATCCACAGTGTGAAGAATATTGTCTGCAAAGCCCTGTTTTTTCCAAAGGTGGCAATCCACATAAAGAAAGTAAAGACACCCCAGAAAAAGAGATACCAGCCCAAAAAGCCTTCTTTGACTCCATCTATCCAGCCCCATTTTCCAAACAGAATCAGTGCCACGAGAGAAATCCAGAAAAAGCCGTAGGAGACAAAAGCGACCATTCCGAAAGTATTGCCTTTCTTAAATTCCATTATTCCTGCAATAACCTGAGCTAAACCACCATAGAACACACCCATAGCAAGGATCATAGATCCCAGGGGGAAGAAACCTGCGTTGTGAATATTCAGCAGGACAGTTGTCATTCCGAATCCCATGAGCCCCAACGGAGCGGGATTTGCTAATTTGTTTTCCATTTTTTTGATAATTTTTAGTGAAAAATAAAGATATTTCAAGCCTTTTGGGGCATGGCTACGCCATGCCCCAAAATAAAATAAGTCTAACGTTTTACTTCAACTTTGGCCCCTTCAATGATTTCTTCAACCACAGTAGGATCAAGCAATGTGGAGGTATCGCCCAGGTTAGTGGCGTCGCCTTCTCCGATTTTACGCAGAATACGTCGCATGATTTTCCCTGAACGTGTCTTGGGAAGCCCGTTAACAATCTGAATTATATCGGGTTTGGCAATGGAGCCAATATATTTATTAACTGTTGTCCTGATTTCATCTTCAATGGTTTCCCTCTCGGCATCGGACAAGGCAGCACAAATGACATAAGCATAAATTCCGGAACCTTTTATTTCATGTGGATAGCCTACCACAGCCGATTCAATCACTTTGGGATGCTGATTTATGGCATCTTCCACTTCGGCAGTGCCAATACGATGACCCGAAACATTGATCACATCATCGATACGGCCAATAATGCGGTAATATCCTTCTTCATCGCGTTTAGCCCCATCGCCGGTAAGATAAAGCCCTTTGAAAGTGGAGAAATAAGTTTGGTAGCAACGATCATGATCACCATAAAGGGTACGAATCATACCTGGCCACGGATATTTTATACAAAGGATTCCTTCCACAGCATTTCCTTTTAATTCATTCCCTTCCGGATCCACGAGAATAGGCTGAATACCGGGAAATGGTAATGTTGCCATACAAGGTTTTGTAGGTGTCAGCCCGGCCAACGGAGTAATGAGAATTCCACCGGTTTCAGTTTGCCACCAGGTATCAACAATAGGGCAACGTCCTTTACCTACCAGATCGTGATACCACCGCCAGGCTTCCTCGTTGATGGGTTCTCCCACAGTTCCAAGTACTTTCAATGAGCTTAGATCATGGCTGGTAACAAATTCGTCTCCCTGGGCAATCAGAGCACGAATGGCTGTTGGCGCAGTATAAATCTGGTTTACCTTGTATTTGTCCACAACATCCCAAA
>CAYLSW010000177.1:0-2271 GCA_964386145.1 uncultured Lentimicrobiaceae bacterium
CTCCTTCCTCAATGTGTAACAACATGTATTGGAGGAGCTAACTATTTTGGAGACCTTAATGAGCCCGATCATCTAATTAATAAAGTGATCAACAGAGATAATGTCACTATATTGAAAGAAGAAGAAGGCACCAGTCCAAAGGTATTTTACTTACGTTAAAAAAACACAGGAGGAAAAAACAATGAAAAAAGTATTTTATGTATTATGGGCAATTGCCTTTTTGTTTGGGGCGTTCGCTGTATATCAAAAGCTGGCTTATGGCGACTTATTCGTTAATTTTGGAAGCCGGGTCGTGTGGGGGTTATGGGTAGCCATGTATATCTATTTTATAGGTCTGTCAGCAGGGGCTTTTTTACTCTCATCGCTCGTTTATGTCTTTAAAATGAAAATATTTGAGAAGCTGGGAAAACTAGCCCTCATTACTGCCTTAATAACTTTGATATGTGCGTTGTTGTCAATTTGGTTCGACCTCGGACACCAATGGCGTTTTTTCGAAGTATTCACAACACCCAACCTGCCTTCTTCCATGATGGCGTGGATGATCTGGCTCTACACGGCCTATTTTCTTTTATTATTGGGCGAAACCATACTTGCATTTAGAATTGATAGCGGTAAACTGGCAGGAACTAAATTAGCTAAAAACCAACGGGCATTACAGATTTTAGCTTCTGTCGGTATTCCGCTCGCCATCGCTTTTCATGGTGGTGTAGGTGCCCTTTTTGGAGTAGTAGCTTCTAATCCGATATGGCATAGCGCTTTAACTCCAATTTATTTTTTGGTGGGAGCTGTTCTGTCCGGCTGTGCCTTATTAACTATGATCTTTGTCTTTCTGTGGAAAGACAAAACATCCGAAGATTACCGGCAGATATCTTTTCTTCTTGGAAGAATAGTGCTGATAACAGTACTGTTTGATGTACTTCTTGAATGGTCAGAGCTTTCCATCGCAATGTGGTTGGGGTCATCTACTCATATTGCAGGTTTTAAGGATATGTTATATGGGCATTATTGGTACGTATTTTGGATTATCCATATTCTATTGGGTGTAATTGTACCTGTGGTTATATTCCTGGTAAAACCAAAAAAGCCATATTGGGTTGGTCTGGCCAGTCTTTTAGTGGTATTTACATTCCTGGGAGTCCGGTTAAACATCGTTATTCCAGGTTTGGTTACCCCAAAAATTCCTGGTATGGCATCTGCATTTTTTAGCAAACGCCTTCTATACAGTTACACACCCAGTTTCCAGGAATGGATGGTAGGCCTATTCATTGTTACCTTGGGAATTGCATTGTTTTATCTCGGGGATAAATATCTCAAACTTACCAATCCACATAATTAAATCACTATTCAAATCAAGATCACGATGAATAAAAAGATATCAAATATGAAAAATTCTGTCTCAAGGCGCGATTTTATTAAGTCTTCAGCTTTTCTGGGAGGAGCAACGGTTGGCAGCTCGTTATTAGGCTTTGGCGCATTTGCGTCAATGACCAAAGAGCAAAAAGCCCAACTGGTTTACACATTGCGGTTGCCGGATAATCAAATCAACGGAGCCTGTTTGCAGTGCCATAACGCCTGTAGTATAAAGGGAAAGATTTATAACGGGTTACTTGCCAAAATTGATGGCAATCCTTATGGGCCTCAAACTATGCTTCCCAATATTGATTATAAATCTGCTTTACCGGATTCGGCTCCGGTGGATGGGAAAGTCTGCCCAAAAGGCCAGGCAGGTATTCAAACTGTTTACGATCCGTACCGTATTAAGAAAGTTCTAAAAAGAGCTGGAAAACGGGGAGAAAACAAATGGGTTACCATTGACTTCGACAAGGCTGTTACAGAAATTGTAAATGGCGGCAATTTGTTCGGTGAGGGGCACGTGAAGGGTTTCAAAGAAGTCAGGGTACTTACAGACCCCAAATTATCAAAAGAAATGGCCACCGATGCAAAAGCATTTGGTAAAGGAAAAATGACCCTGGCTGCATTTAAAAAGAAACATGTCGCTCATTTGGATGTTTTAATTGACCCCAATCATCCGGATTTGGGTCCAAAAAACAATAGATTTGTCATGATGTGCGGACGGATAGAACATGGCCGGAAAGAATTAGGGAAACGATTTACACTTAACGCCTTTGGCTCAAATAACTTTTTTGAACATACTACTATTTGCGAACAATCGCATCACATTGGGCACATCCAGATAACCAATAAATGGGTGGTTGCTGATGGCAAAGGCAAATGGAAGGGAGGAAAAGAGCACCTAAAACCCGACCTTTT
>CAYLSW010000177.1:2371-4664 GCA_964386145.1 uncultured Lentimicrobiaceae bacterium
GGATGATTGAAGAAATTGCTACCGAATTTACCTCTCATGGAAAGAAAGCAGCATGTGACCTTTATCGAGGTGCTGTTCAGCATACCAATGGTTATTATAATGCGGTAGCCATCATATATTTGAATATGCTTATTGGAAATATGGACTGGCTCGGTGGCCTCCAGTCGGGAGGAGGACATTGGCACGAAGACGGTAGTCATAACGGCTATTTTAATTTTAAGACTTTGCATCCCGATAAGCTCAGTGTCTTTGGCCCCCCCATAACAAGGGAAAAATCTAAATATGAAGACACCTCGCTCTTTCGTGAAGTCGGTTACCCGGCTAAAAGAAATTGGTATCCATACACCGGCAATATCTATCAGGAGATTATTCCATCGGCTGAGGATAAGTATCCTTATGGAATTGATATCTTATTCCTTCACCAGGGGACTCCACTTCTCTCGTCTCCGGGCGGTGTGAAAGCGGCAAAGTATTTAAGTGATCCTAAAAGGTTGCCTTTATTTATCGCTGATGACATAGTTATAGGTGAGACGAGTATGTACGCCGATTATATTTTCCCGGATGTGACCTATCTTGAACGTTGGGGAACACCACATACTACACCCGATGTGGCACAAAAAGCCAGTAAGGTACGTCAACCCATGATTCAGCCGATTCCTGAATTGGTAACTGTGTATGGTGAAAAAATGCCCAGTTCCCTTGAAGCAGTTTATTTCGCTATTGCCGAAAAACTTGATTTGCCCGGGTTTGGAAAGAATGGCTTTGCCCCGGGAGTGGATCTCACCCGACCTGAAGACTGGTACTTGAAGCTTGCTGCAAACATTGCAAAAGGAGATCATAAAAATGAGGAAGTTCCCCTTGCTGATGAAGGCGAAATGGGTTTATTTACTAAAGCCAGACGACACTTTACATCCGACCTGTTTAACCCCGAAAGATGGAAGAAATCTGTTGGAAACGATGAGCAGATTTGGAGAAGAGTCGTTTATGTGTTGAACAGGGGAGGACGCTTTGGAGATTATAAATCGGCATATACTAATGCTCCCTATAACAAAGGGCAGCTGAAAGGCCAGATGAAATTTTTTGTAGAAAATGTCGCTCTTGGTAAAAATTCTCTAACGGGGATTAACTATCATGGTCTTGGCAAATACACAAAAATTGCTGACATGGCCGGTAAAAGAACCAATTTTGAAAAACTCAATGGAGATGAATTTTACCTGAGTACATTTAAAGAGGTCTTTGGAGGACAGTCCAGGACAATAGGAAATTACTGGTCGCAAATTGCACTACAGCCTGTAAATGTTTTGTTTATGAACAGGGCTGATGCTGACAGAATGGGATTTAATGAAGACGATTGGGTCACCATGGTTTCAGACAGTGATCCCACTGGAACCTATAACCTGCATAATGGGAAGGTTTTGAAGGTAAAAGCCCGTTTAAGGCCTGTTGAGGGTCTAAAGCCTAACGTCGTAACCATTTCGTGGCATTACGGACACTGGGCTTATGGTGGAAATGACGTTACGGTTGACAATCAATTGGTGAAAGGTGATAAACGCAGAAGAGATACGGCTTGTCCTAATCCGGTGATGGCCATCGATCCCGCGTTAAAGAATATGTGTCTGACAGATCCGATTGGTGGTAGCGCATCTTTTTTGAATACAAAAGTTAAGATAATAAAAGTTTAATCTTCGATTCATTAAAAGCAGGCTCACAGCAAAATAAGGCAGGGATATTATCCTTTTGACTTAATTTTGCCGTGAGACTTGGTTTATTAAATTTTAGTGAAATGGTTAAGAAATACTTTTATATTTTCTTTTTGATGTTATCTCTGATCTCCTGCCAGCAAAGTCACAAATCTCAAAACACCGCCTCTAATGGAGCCATATCTAAGACCATTGTAACGAACAGGGGCTATATCCTAAATATCACTGCCGGGAAATTAACTAGTTTGGCGAAAATAGATCCAAATCTTATCCTCGTGGATGTTTCCGGAATACCAGGAAATGACTCGGTAATAAAAACACATTTCAAACAAAAATATATTCAGATTCCGGCAAGCACAGTTTATTTGAAACCCGATATACTTCCACGGGGAAAGTCCATTGTTTTAGTTTCCCTTACAGGGAGGAAAAGCCAAAAGCTGGCATATTTTCTTGTCAGCAAGGGAATGACGATATATAATTTGGAGGGAGGTATCCGGGGATATAAAATATGGTTGAAAAGAAAGAAGGATAAAACAATGCCAACCTATGATACAGATACCCTTATTGAAAAACATGATTTTGGTTGTTAACCA
>CAYLSW010000178.1:0-4655 GCA_964386145.1 uncultured Lentimicrobiaceae bacterium
ATTCTTTTGTGGTGATAATAGTCCACAAAACAGCAATAAAATAGACTGCGCCACCAATATAAAACGCCCATTTTACTGAGGGGGGGATGACCCCTTCGGGAGCTGTATTGCTCAGGTGAAGCCAGTTGGTCATCACCCATGGAAGCAAACTGGCAATTACCGCACCTGTGCCGATGAAAAAACTCTGCATGGCAAAACCCTGTGTACGTTGTTCTCCGGGCAGCATGTCGCCAACAAAGGCGCGAAAAGGTTCCATAGAGATGTTGATGGAGGCATCGAGAATCCAAAGCATACCTGCAGCCATCCACAGCACATGTGAGTTGGGCATAATGAGCAGTGCCATCGAAGCCAGCAAAGCTCCGGCAAGAAAATAGGGCCTTCTCCTGCCAAGGCCTGACCAGGTTTTGTCGCTGTAATGCCCTATGATGGGCTGAACAATAAGTCCCGTTACCGGAGCAGCCACCCACAAAATAGAGAGGTTGCCAATATCGGCGCCCAGAGTTTGGAAAATCCGGCTTACATTGGCATTTTGCAACGCAAAGCCAAATTGTATTCCAAAAAATCCCACACTCATGTTCCAGATTTGCCAAAAGCTGAGATGCGGTTTTCTTGCCATATACGAATTCTTTAGAAAGTCCGAAAATACAGCAATTTCGTGAAACGTCCAAACAGTGTAAAAAATAAGAATAGCCGAATCTTACCTTGAAATATACCGGGATGCCTTTTTCTTGAAAATATGTATTTCAATCGTTTGCGGCAATATCTGTTTTGAATAACTGGCTAAAGTTTTTCAGAGAAATACTCTTTTCCCTTAACAAGAAAACAACTTTATGGAACAGGTAACCTGCGAAGGAAGAAAGCCTTCCGGAAGTTTTTCCTCATGGTGGCATCAAAACCTGTTACTTCGTGCAAACCAACAGTTTCACAATGTCAGAGAAAAGATTTTTTTCGTCTATCACGTGCAGGCCTGATTGTTGTATCGTCAGCTTTGTCTTCCTTACCATGCTTGTTCCCATCAATGGAATACTAATACCACTCATTGCATACAGCATCAGGTTGTTGTACCACTTGGTACTTCTCATATGTTCGAGGAAGATCATCTTTCCACCTGGCTTAAGTACCCGTTTAATTTCTTTCACTCCACCCATGGGGTCTGGCACTGTGCAGAAAACACAAGTTGAAACCACAAAGTCAAAATGGTCGTCGGGAAAATCTAAATGAGTAACGTCCATTTCCAAAAGCTTCACATCTTTTTCCTGGAAGCCTTTTGCTTTTTCACGTGCTTTGTCCAACATACCTTTGCTAAAATCGATGCCCACAACGTGTATGTCCTTTCCGTAGTATGGAATATTTTTCCCGGTGCCGATGCCAACTTCGAGGAGTGTCGATCCTGATGGTATCAATTGAAAAACCATTTCTCTCCATTTTGAAAATTTTTTCTTCTCCATGGAACCTTCAAACCGATCATAAAATTTTGAAAGTCTGTCGTATTTTTTGGATGTTTCCATTTTATTCTCCCGATTAGTTGCAACTGTTAATTTATGCTTAATTCAAATTGTAAAGGTAACTTTTATTTGTGTTCTGATTTAGCCTGATTAATTCACAAATTATTCTATTGCGAAGCCACGCTACTTTGATAAAGGCAATGCTTGATTTCCGATTATCGAAACAGCAAAGGCTATTGCTGCGAGTCGAAAATCTGCGCTCACCTTTACTCTTCGTATTTTGACTTCTCATGACGAAAAACTTATGAATTAATCAGGATAGCAAATTTATTAAAAAGGCCGATAGAAAAAATCAGAATTACCTTTTTCCGTTTCCATGTCTGGTGTGCATAAACATGTTGCTGTTGGGATGCTGCGGGTCGAATAGCAAAAACATAATGTCTTTTCTGTTTTTTTGGAAAGATTTCGCAGACATGCGTGACATTCCTTTTGGTTTGAATTGTTGCCGCGGCATGTTTGGCATAATAATGTTGTGGATGTCAGCCCGCCATTGAGGCATTTTCTCTTTAATGGAAGCCAGCTGTTTTTGCAATTCGCCGTAATGGTTCAGCACAATCTGCCGGAGTGCGACACGGTTTTTATCCATCTGCTGCCACATGGCCAGTTTGGTCGAATCGTTCATAGTCATTTTGCCGTTTATGCGCATTTGCCTCATCTTGGCTTTTTGTGCTTGCATTTGCAGCCGTGCATTGGCAATTACTTTCTTTTCCTTTTTGCTCAGTACCTTATCAAAAGCTTCCCGTTCTTTACTTATGACTGGGAAAATATTTTTTTCTGCGTAAGCTTTCACTTTGGCTTTGATTTCAGGATTGTGCATGGTTTTCATCATGCCCTGTTTTCCTTTCATTCCGTGTGGTTGATGCATCATCATTCTGTTCATTTGACTTCTGTCCATCAGTAATCCCAGGGCAGGATCACTCATTTTTTGCATCCTTGTCTGACGGCTTTTTCTCATCATTTCGTGATTCTGCTTTCCCATTCTTTCCTGAGCCATGGCAGGCATATGTTCTTTCCATTTTGCCATTTCATTTTCGACGGCTTTTTTATAGGCTTCTGCCTCTTTGGGGTGGATGTCGGCCAGCTTGCGGGCTTTGGCTACAATAGCATCGAACTGTGTTTTGCGGTTTTGCCATACCTTCTTGTTAAAGTTACCCTGCATATTTTTCCTGATTTGGGCTCCTTGTTTGTGGAAAGCAGTCATCTCTTTCCGGATGTTCTCAAGGGTTTCTTTCTCGGAGGCGGTCAAAGCCTGTTCAAATTTTGCCTGCTGTTGTTCAACAAAAGGCAATATTGTTTGGTGGAAGTAATTACGCATCTGCATTTTTTTTTGTTGCGGTTGCTGCGCCTTTACTATTCCCATGCCGGCAAACAGTAAAGCAAAAATCATGATTACTAACTTTTTCATCTTTTTATAGTTTTTGATTGTTTGATCTTTTGACAATGGCAACAAAGGTTTTATTTCATAGCATGTGCTTAATTCGACTAATGTTAGGAAAAGAACGACCAACGGGGAATGAATTACGATGAAAGGAGGGTTGCCAAACAGTTGTCAGGCGGTTGTCAAACATGGTCATTCATCGTTCGATGTGGCAGGGATGGAAGCGGTATCCGGTGGCAGACGGAGGCATTGGTTTTTGCAGCCAGGTGGAGGCTGACGGAGGAAGCCCCCGCACTGACATGCAAAACCTGCCGCCGGCAACAGCGATATAGCGGACAGCCCGGTCTCGTTTTAAACGAGAGCCACCCCAAAATTTCGTATTAGGAAAACATGTCCACCGGGAAGAGGAACATCTCAAAGAAAAGCGTCACAAGACTCAGCAGAATACTGAAAAGCAGTGCCCACCAGAAATTGGCTACTTTAAAGTTGGGGATTATCCAGGCGGCAAGTCTGATGATAAACGCATTGATCACCAACAGAAAAAGGCCGAAGGTGACAATGGTGATGGGTAGTGTCAGTATCACCATCAGCGGATAGACCAGAAAATTCAGTATGGCCAGCACAACAGCCACCATACTGGCTGTCCAAAAAGTAGAACCTTTGATACGAATTCCCGGAAGCAACGCCCCGATGATGAGAATGGAAACTACCGTGCTTAGAAATTTTAGAATGGAGTACATCATAATTATATAAGTTTTAAGTTAAAAATTTATTCCAAATAAGAAGTCAAAAGTATTTGCATCTCGGTTTATAGCGTACGACCATCTGAGGCCGATTGAAACACGGGGAAAGAAACTTAGAAAATGCCAATCTGTGTAAAGTTCCAGTCCGGTACTGGCATAATCGGTGACGATGCCGGAGGTTTCGCCTCTCAGAAAATCGTAAAAGGCATGACCATAAATGCGTTTCAGATACATAACTCCCTGCCAGTCCATGTCGGGGTAGGCAATGGGGAAGACGTAATCGGCTTTGAGCACTTTCATTTTGTCTTCGTAAATACCTGAGTATCCGCGTGGGATATTTATCAGCGTACTGAAAGAATAGTTTCCCTGCTGCTGTTTGTTGTAACCAAAATAGAGCACAACACTCTGATGCCGGACAACTCCCGGGAAGTATAAATGACTTTGTATGGCAAACTGGCTGGAAGGGTCTTCGGAAAATGGCGTATTCTCATAATCAATGCGGATATTCTGCCCCCATTTTGGATAAATATCTTTGGACGACTGCTTGAGCTGGTTGTATGCATAAAGTTCGTATCGCATGGTTGTTACACGGTCTTCCTTGAATTTGTAAGAATAACCGGCACCCATTTTCAGGAATTTTTCCGAAAAACTGATGTAAGGCCGAAATCCGTTAACCCATTTGCTGTGGGTGAAGTCCAGTGGCACACTGACGTTGAAAGAAAGGTGTGTTTCGTGCCAGAAAAGTTCGTGTAAAACGCCACTGTCATCCGCCAGGTATGCTCTGCGGTTGCCGTACGTTATGTTGATGCCCATCACCGGATACCAGCCGAGATAACGCATGCCAAAATTGAATTTTCCGGTACGCTCATTCAGGTCATAACTCCAGCCAAGCATAGTGACAGCCGTACTCAAAACATTCTGAGACAGAAGTATAACACCTGGCTTAATGGTGTAGCTATTCAAATCAAGTGCCAGAGGCGCCCACGAGTGGGGGTTGAAAAGATGTCCCAGCCGGCTGTATTTTTTTTC
>CAYLSW010000179.1:0-4645 GCA_964386145.1 uncultured Lentimicrobiaceae bacterium
TGTCTATCAGGTTAGAAATAGCCATTTTGGCACGGCTCAGCCGGTTGGGTTTGATATCCTCAGCCAACATAGAATTGGACACGTCTAACGCAATATACAAATCAATACCCTTACGTTTCACAGTTTCTACTTTTGTACCCACCTTGGGGTCAATAATGCCGGTGATAAGAAAAAACAAAGCAAAAAGTAGCAGCAAAAACCGTAAGGCCGGCCGTGTGACAGACTGATGTCTTATCAGGTGTTCCATCAATAACTTGTCGCCGAATTTTTTCGTTGTCCGCCTTTTCCAACCCTTAAAAAGCCAATAAATCAGTATGAAAAACAGCAACAGCAGATAAGCCCAAAAAAACCCTATATGTTCAAATTGAATCATTTCTCTCTCTTTGTTTTACGGTAACCTTTTAAAAAACAAATACCTTAAACTTATCTCCAGCACAAAAATCAACAGAGCAGCCAAAGCAAACGGGAAATAGAGTTCATATTTCTTGCGGAACTGCTGTATATTTATTTTTGATTTTTCCAGTTTGTCAATCTCCTTAAAAATAGCTCTCAGCTTATTATTATTATTGGCTCTGAAATATTTCCCCCCGGTCTCCTGTGCAATTCTTTTCAACAAAGCCTCATCAATCTGCACTTTCATTTGCTGCATTTTGATACCATAGGGCGTCTGTACCGGATAAGGAGCATAGCCATACGTACCAATCCCAATGGTATAAACCCGTATTCCATACATTTTAGCAAGTTCGGCAGCCGTTTCAGGGTCAATGGCGCCCGAATTGTTCACCCCATCAGTGAGCAGTACAATTACTTTCGATCGTGCTTTTGAATCTTTTAGCCGGCTGACTGCGGTAGCCAGTCCGTCACCAATGGCTGTTCCATCCTGGATCATACCACTGTGCACCTGTTTCAGGAGCTTTTTAAGAACGGAATGATCGAGGGTAAGCGGGGCCTGCGTAAAGGCAACGCCGCTGAAGATGACAAGCCCAATGCGATCATTGGGGCGGCCATCGATAAACTGCGCAGCAATTTTTTTTGCTGCGCCGATACGGTCGGGTTGAAAATCGCGGGCACGCATACTCCCCGACACATCCAATGCTATGACAATGTCAATGCCTTCAATGTTAATGTTACTCTTTGAGGATATTTTTTGCGGTCCGGACAGTGCAATAATCAGCAGCATCAATGCCAGCATACGCAGCACAAACAAGCTGTGAATAAGTCGCGTTTTCAATGAGCGTGAGGTCCCTTCGAAAGGCTTCAACCCCGAAAAAAGCAACTCCGGTGTGCTTTTACGATAGCGATACACATACCAGGCTATCAGTGCCGGTATCATCAACAGCAGATAAAAATAATCGGGATTCCTCCATGTATCTATACCAAACATTGCTATTTCTCCTCCTTATTTTCCGGTTTCACTTTCGCCTCCGTTTGTGTTTCGGTTTTGACCGGTGTATCTTCTGTTTTGGTTTCATCCGGCACCTCCTGCGGCACAACTTTGGTTTCGTTCACAAAGTCAACACAATAGTTCAGGCTGGTATCGTTTTCCAGCGGTGAAGGGTTCAGCTTGGCAAACTTCACCAAATCAGCCAGTTCGAAAGCACTTTGCACTTTGGAGAGTGCTTCTTTGTTCACTGCGGGTTCTTTTTTCAGATTTTGAATAATCTCTCCTGTAGTCATTTCACGGGCATCAAACCGAAAACGCCTTGCAAAATAATCGCGCATAATGTCAGTAATGGCAGAATGGTAAGCCTTCAACCTGCCTGCCTGCCACATTCTGGATAGCCGCACTTCCTCAAGCCGCTGAATGGCTTCTTCGTAAGGTGGCAGTTGGGGTTTAGGTTTACGGGCAAACAGCGGCTGGTTCTTTTTCCGCCTGCGCAGATACCAAATGAGGAATACCACACCGGCTACCAGCAGCAATCCCAACAAAATCCAGGGTAGAATTTCTCCCAGGGTATAAGGTTCGGCAGCAGGCCCTTTTATGGCTTTAAAAGCCTTGGTAGTATCTACCTGTGGCGTGAAAACCTGCAAAAACAAATCTTGCGTTGCCACAGTATCCACCTTAGTGCTGCCGGGCAGTCGCACCTGAAACTTCAATGGTGTGATGTTGAAATATCCCGAGTCGAAAGAGGTAATGACCAGCCGGCGTTTCAACATTAACGCATTATTTTCTAATGTACTATCCGTTATACCACGTGTTATGATTTCCACATGGGGAACCAGGGTATCACTCAACTCAGGCCAGGTAACCTGCGACCCGGCAGGCACTTTCAAGGTAAAATTTAGTCCGATCTGGTCGCCTATCATAATGGCTGTGGTATCCAGCGAAGCGGTCGCTTTCAGTGGCACCATGTTTTGGCCACGAACAACAACAAATACTGCGAGCATCAAAATTAACAACCCTGTATGTTTAATTTTTATCCTTTTCATCTCGTTATCAGCTTCTTGCCTCTCTTTTCCTAAACATATTCATAAGTGGCTTCACATAATCTTCGCCGGTATATACTTTCACCATATCAACACCAAGTTTGAAAAACATCGTATCCAGTTCCCGGCTTTTATTGCTTGCCCAAAGGCTTAGTTGTCGCCGTATGGCAGCACTTCCGGTGTCCACCCACATTTGATTTCCTGTTTCAGCATCCAACATACGCACCATTCCCACGTTGGGCATAGTCGTTTCGCGTCGGTCTGTCACACGAATAGCAATCAGGTCATGTTTGTGATTGGCAATCTGTACCGCTTTTTCAAAATCATCATCCATAAAGTCGGAAATCAGGAAAGCTGTAGCTCGTTTTTTAATCACATTGGTTAGATAACGTAGTGCTTCGGCAATATTGGTACCACTATTTTCGGCACGAAAATCAATCAGCTCTCTGATGATGCGCAGGATATGCGAAGAGCCTTTTTTGGGCGGAATAAACTTTTCAATTTTATCGGAAAAAAAAATCACCCCAACCTTGTCGTTATTCTGAATGGCCGAAAAGGAAAGTGTTGCTGCTATTTCAGTAACCACTTCCTGTTTTAGCTGTCCATGCGTTCCGAAAAGGTTGGAACCCGACACATCGATCAGCAACATGACTGTCAGCTCACGTTCTTCCTCAAAGATTTTCACAAACGGATGGTTGAAACGTGCAGTAACGTTCCAGTCAATACTACGAATATCATCGCCAAACTGGTATTCGCGCACTTCACTGAAAGCCATTCCCCGGCCTTTAAAAACGCTGTGGTATTCACCAGAGAATATCTGTTTTGACAATCCCCGCGTTTTTATCTCAATCTTACGAACCTTTTTAAATAATTCCTGTGCTTCCAATTTTGCCTTTGTTTTATGCTATCCGCAAAAGTTTTTAACCCAACCCTGTTTTTTAAGATGTCCATGGCTTACGGTACTTCGACCGAATTCAGAATTTCGTTGATGATATCTTCACTGGTAATATTTTCAGCCTCGGCTTCGTAAGTAAGGCCAATACGGTGCCGCATCACATCATGTGCAATGGAGCGGATATCTTCGGGAATGACGTATCCCCGCTTTCTGATAAAAGCCAGAGCCTTGGAGGCCAGTGCCAGGTTGATGCTCGCACGTGGTGAAGCACCGTAGGAAATCATCCCAGAGAATTTTGACAGATGATATTCATCCGGATAACGGGAAGCAAAAACGATGTCGGTGATGTAGTTTTCAATTTTTTCATCAAGATAAATTTGCCTTACCAACTCTCTCGCATTAAGCACATCTTCAGGTTTCAAAATCTTATTTGTCTTAGCATAAGTATTGGTAATATTCTGACGCATAATCTGTTTCTCTTCTTCTTTTTTGGGGTAGTTAATCACCACTTTCAGCATAAAACGGTCCACCTGCGCTTCGGGAAGCGGATAGGTTCCCTCCTGCTCAATGGGGTTTTGGGTAGCCATAACGAGAAAGGGCTCATCCAACTTAAACGTGGTCTCACCAATAGTAACCTGACGCTCCTGCATAGCTTCGAGCAAAGCACTCTGCACCTTTGCAGGCGAACGGTTAATCTCATCTGCAAGGATAAAATTGGCAAAAATGGGGCCTTTCTTTACCATGAACTCTTCCTTCTTCATGCTGTAGATAAGTGTCCCCAACAGGTCGGCAGGCAGCAAATCGGGTGTAAACTGAATCCTGCTGAATTTAGCATCAATTATATTGGCGAGCGAAGTGATTGCCAGCGTTTTTGCCAAGCCGGGAACCCCCTCCAACAAAATATGCCCGTTACCGAGAAGACCGATAAGTAACCGTTCGGTCATATGTGCCTGTCCCACAATTACTTTATTCATCTCCAGTTTTATCATATCAATAAACTGGCTCTCCTTTTGAATCTTTTCGTTTAATTCGCGAATGTCCGTTTCTAACATGCTATTATTTTTTCAATTTGTTGTGCAAATATATAAACTGGTTAATAATGAACTTGTTAATATTTGTTAAAGGAAAAAAGAAAATGTTAAAGACTACAAATCTAAAAAGTTTTTTCCGGAAAGTTTGAATATTGTTATCTTGAATTTGTAGTTTTTCTGTTATTAGGCATCAGGCATTTGTTATTTGTTATTTGTTATTTCGTGATTATTATTCCATCACAATCTTTTTAAACTCACTATCTTTGTCCCATGCAAGAAACCATTCTCATTC
>CAYLSW010000180.1:0-4628 GCA_964386145.1 uncultured Lentimicrobiaceae bacterium
TTGTGTTGGCTTCAATCAATTTGGTCATCACACCACCGAGGGTTTCAATACCGAGCGAAAGAGGCGTCACATCGAGCAACAACACATCTTTTACCTCTCCGGTGAGCACGCCGCCCTGAATAGCAGCACCAATAGCCACCACTTCATCTGGATTCACCCCTTTGGAAGGTTCTTTACCGAAGAACTCTTTCACAATTTTCTGAATGGCCGGAATACGTGTCGAACCACCCACCAGAATAACCTCATCTATATCGGAAGTGTTCAGCCCGGCATCTTTCAGCGCCAATTTACAAGGCGCAATAGTAGCTTTGATAAGACTGTCGGTGAGTTGCTCAAATTTAGCACGGGTTAGTTTGCGCACGAGATGTTTGGGGATGCCATCTACCGGCATAATGTAAGGCAAATTAATTTCTGTTTCCGTAGAACTGGAAAGCTCTATTTTTGCTTTTTCGGCCGCTTCTTTCAGACGCTGTAAAGCCATGGGGTCTTTACGCAAGTCAATACCTTCATCTTTCTTAAACTCGTCGGCCAGCCAGTTGATAATCATGCCGTCAAAATCATCCCCGCCAAGGTGTGTATTTCCATTGGTGGATTTCACCTCAAAAACGCCATCTCCAAGTTCCAGAATTGAAATATCAAAAGTACCGCCACCAAGGTCAAACACAGCAATGGTTTCGTCCTGTTTTTTCTTGTCCAGTCCATAAGCCAGTGAAGCGGCTGTAGGTTCGTTGATAATACGACGTACTTTCAGCCCGGCAATCTCCCCGGCCTCTTTGGTTGCCTGCCGTTGTGAATCGTTAAAATAAGCCGGTACGGTAATTACTGCCTCCGTAACCGTTTGGCCGAGATAATCTTCAGCCGTTTTCTTCATTTTCTGAAGTACCATAGCCGAAATTTCCTGCGGGGTGTACATGCGGTCATCAATCTTCACCCGTGGCGTATTGTTATCGCCTTTTAACACCTCATAAGCCATCCTTTTAATTTCAGTGCTAACATCGTTATAGGAATTTCCCATGAAACGTTTGATGGATGCAACAGTTTTTTTAGGGTTGGTAATGGCCTGTCGTTTAGCAGGATCTCCCACTTTCCGCTCGCCATTATCAGTAAATGCCACAATTGAGGGGGTGGTACGGTGCCCCTCGCTGTTAGGGATAACCACCGGTTCATTCCCTTCCATGACGGCAACGCATGAGTTAGTAGTTCCCAAGTCTATTCCAATTATTTTTCCCATTTATTTTTCCTCCTTATGATTAATATTTTTAAACTTCTTTATTGCAATTTTTTCAGTTGGCTTATTGAAGTCAATGATTATGCCAAAATCCGGTATGGGTAATGACAACTGCTCCCCAGATGATTCTGAAGAGCGGTTTCGGCAGGAAAAATCAAACATCAAATCATGTAAATATATTTAAATCAGGATGTTACAAAGTAATCTGAAAGCTTTTAAGTGAAAAAGCTTTTCCTCATTCAATTTATGACAAAACGACAGGGAAAACATAGACAAAAGGAATTTGTATTGGCAGAATGTTTTTTGGTGACACTACTAAGGGTTTGTGACGAGATAAAGTGACGGGAATCGATGAAGTAATTTTGCGGGTTTTCAAGGCAAGCCGAAACTGTCAGGTTATTTTGTTCCAACCCCTAACCACTTGGTGGAACTAAAATGGTGCGTACCCACTACTTGTGCTTTCGCTATCTACAGTGGATTTCTTCTTCATCCCGTAAAACAGTCCCACCGTTACCAACAGGCTCAGGGCAATGACAAAGTAGTTCCGGGTACTTCCGAAATCCTCCATTTTCATAGTTATGAAGCCATTGTAATGCAGGTAGAAAAGAATCACCAATGTTGCATTATTTACAAAATGAGCAATAACAGGAACCCACAAACTTTGCGTTATCTCCAACAGATAGCCCAGCATCAATCCCAACAAAAAACGTGGTAGAAAGCCAAAAAACTGTAAATGTAAAGCGCTGAATATAAAAGCTGTCAGAATAACACCTACATGGATATTCTTTGTCCATTCGCCCAGCAGGCGTTGCAGAAGTCCCCTGAAAAGCAGTTCTTCGCCCAGCGCCGGAATCAGGGCAATCACCAGCAGGTTCAGTCCCAGGCCGGCAGGACTTTTCACTTGCAGGAACACCTCCGTCAGCCGGTCGGCTTGTACTTCTTTGGCTTTCATCCACTCGCCGATACCTGCCAATGCATCCGGAAAGGTCATGTGTGCATTGATTTCTGCCAGCCAGTTGATAAACGGCAACATGGTAAAAATACTCAATCCTCCCAGCAGAAGTAACATTAACGAAGGCTTCCGACTAATTTTCAAATAACGGCCACTGTGGGTGCTGAAAAGATAAGCAAACAACAGCGGTGGCAGGATGAACATGCCAATCTGGTTTATTAACTGGAAAATATAAAGGAACGATTTGGCTGGTTCACTTTCAGGTTGCGAGAGCATCCCCAGCAGCGAAGAGAGGTTGCGGTGAAAAAGTAATTTTCCGGCTGCCAGCCCGAGGATGGAAAAAATCAGAGCCGACAAAACCACCAGAAAAATCAGCCAGAAAAGTTTAATAGCTGGTTTGGTATCTGGAAAGAAAACCAATCGTTTCATGGATAATGAATTTAGAAGCTGCAAAATTAATATTTTTGCTCCACCGTACTCCCTTTTGAAAAGAGAGTCTGTCATAAAAGAAATTAATCTGTGGTTAAAATAGGAGATATCAGACTCGGAGAGTTTCCGCTGCTGCTTGCACCCATGGAGGATGTTACCGATCCGCCATTTCGTTACGTATGCAAGATGTTTGGCGCCGACCTGATGTACACCGAGTTTATCTCCTCCGAAGGATTGATTCGTGATGCGGACAAAAGTGTGAAAAAGCTGGATTTTGAAGATGCCGAACGGCCCATCGGTATCCAGATTTTTGGCCATGATATCGACTCCATGACAGCCGCCGCACGTTATGCCGAAAAAGCTCATCCCGACTTCCTTGATATCAATTTCGGCTGTCCGGTGAAAAAGGTGGTGGCCAAAGGAGCCGGTTCCGGTATTCTGAATGACATCCCCAAAATGGTGAAGATGACGGCTGCTGTGGTGAAAGCGGTAAACCTTCCGGTAACGGTAAAAACCCGCCTTGGCTATGACGAAGATCACAAAGAGATTGTGGATATTGCCGAACGGCTGCAGGATGTGGGTATTCAGGCTCTCGCCATCCATGGTCGCACCCGTACTACCCGCTATTCCACGCCGGCAGACTGGTCGCTGATTGGCGAAGTGAAAAACAACCCGCATATGCACATTCCTATCTTCGGCAACGGGGATGTAAATGGTCCGGTTTCGGCAAAACATTTCAAAGAGACGTACGGTGTAGATGGGCTTATGATTGGCCGTGCTGTTTATGGCAACCCATGGATATTCAGAGATATAAAGCACTATTTCGCCACCGGAGAGCTGCTGCCACCTGCCTCCATCGAAGAACGGGTGCGCATCAGTATGCTGCATCTGGAGCGGTCGGTAAACTGGAAAGGCGAACGTCGCGGTATCATGGAAATCCGCAAACACTGGTCGGCTTATTTCAAAGGCCTTCCCGATTTTAAACCTTTTCGTATCCGGCTGATGGAAGCCCAAACTGTCGAAGCAGTAAGAGAAATCCTGCTGGAAATTCCACAAAATTTTTTAGGGAAGACATAATATTGACAAAAAGCACAACTACCGGTGAAAGGCTCGTCACGCTATCGGTTTAAGCATTCTTGCTTAAATTAATTTGTAAGACTTTTGTCCGCCTGTGAAACTTTGATTATTTTGGAGTGGATGGATTGAAATCAGGGTTCTTTGATAAAAGGGAGATGGGCATCGCGGTATTTTTTTCGCTGAATTTCTTTTCTGAATCTGCGTATGGTTTGATAAGGGCCTTCGGTTGCTGCCATATTTGCCAGCCATCGTGGGATGCTTCCGCCTACATCCAGTTCAAGGGTGAACTCTATATCTACAAGGCTGTCTTTCAGAGGAATAAAACGCCATTGAGAACGAGCAAAGGGAATCCGGACATGGTCTGGATCTTTGGGACGATATTTAGGGATGGCTTCTCCGCGGATGGTAACAACCTTAGTCACGGAATCCTGTGATAATACCGTCCTGGAAACAATGTCCCTGTCGGTTACAGGCCATGGGGCATCCGTCTGGCTGTAAAGAATCCATAAATGGGAATTTTCCTTTTTAAGAATTTCGGTTTTTTCATTCAGAAATACCCAGTTTTTATTGTTGGGGAAATCGGTTACCAACTTGACTAACGAGGATAAAGTGGTTTTTAATAGCGTTGTTACCTTGACGATTCTGTAATTGGAACTATTGCTTTTTCGTGAATAAACCCAGACATCATCCTTATGTTTAACACATTTCCAAACAGAATTTTGTGCTTTTACAGGTAAAACCCCGACAAAAGCAATCCAAAACAGTAAAATCAGAAATTTGTTTCCTGCAAAAACATCTTTCATAATTGTGCAATTGAAACCGCTTTGTCTTTAGCAAGTTGTGTTTTCAGCGCTTCGAGGTTCTCAAATTTCTTTTCATCACGTAATCTGTCCACAAACTGAATGGTGATTTTTTCATCATAAATATCTTCGTCAAAATCAA
>CAYLSW010000181.1:0-4605 GCA_964386145.1 uncultured Lentimicrobiaceae bacterium
GGTTTTTTCGAGCATTCCCAATAATGGCGTGCAGTATGGGTTCGTAATAGATGACCCCTGCGGATTTTAGGTTTATACTTAATAATTGAGTCACAGTTTCTTAAATCTTATTCCCGCTTGAGGTTACTAACGGAAGAACGAGTGATAAACTAAAAAAACAGGCTTCTACCGGTTGCCATACATATCTTCATAATAGTTTTGGTAATTTCCGGAGGTAACATTGTCGAGCCATTGCTGGTTGTTGAGGTACCAGTCCACCGTTTTCTCAATTCCCTCTTCAAACTGTAGGCTGGGCCTCCAACCCAGTTCGTGTTGAAGTTTGGAGGAGTCGATGGCATAGCGTAAGTCATGGCCTGCCCGGTCGGTAACATAAGTAATCAGTTTTTCGGAACTTCCAGGCTCACGGCCCAGCTTTTTGTCCACCACTTTACAGAGTACTTTTATCAGGTCGATGTTGCGCCATTCGTTATGACCTCCAACGTTGAAAGTTTTACCTGTCGGACCGTTGTGAAAAATAACATCAATGGCAGCGGCATGATCTTCCACGTACAGCCAGTCGCGGACATTCACGCCTTTTCCGTAAACAGGCAGGGGTTCATTGTGCCTGATATTATTGATAAACAATGGGATAAGCTTTTCAGGAAACTGATTCGGGCCATAGTTGTTGGAGCAATTGGAAATAATGACAGGCAAACCGTAGGTATCGTGGTAAGCTCTCACAAAATGATCCGAACTGGCTTTAGAAGCAGAGTATGGACTGTGTGGATCGTAGCGGGTTTCTTCGGTAAAATACCCCTCGTCACCCAATGCACCATAAACTTCATCAGTAGAAACGTGATAAAATAGTTTTCCTTCGGGTTGATCTTTCCAGATGGCTTTGGCTGCATTCAACAGGTTAACCGTCCCCACCACATTGGTGATGACAAACTCGTTGGGATGAGTGATGGAGCGGTCCACATGCGACTCGGCAGCAAGATGAACGACGCCATCGAACTGCTCTTCGCGAAACAAGTTTTGAATAAAATCGTCTTCGGTGATATCGCCCAGTAAAAAATGATAGTTAGGCTTTTTGGCCACGTCTTTCAGGTTCTCAAGGTTCCCGGCATAAGTCAGCTTGTCGAGGTTATAAATTTCATAATCAGGATATTTGTTGACAAACAGCCGCACTACATGTGAGCCGATGAATCCTGCGCCTCCTGTAATCAGTATCTTCTTCATCTGTTTTTGAATTTGTTATCAATTGTAATACTACGCTTTAGTTTTTGTCATGATTTTCGGCACGGTAATTCTGCTCCCATTTCCAGGCAGAGGCCACCATTTCGTCCAATCCTTTTTCAGCTTTCCAACCCAGCTCTTTGTTGGAAAATAAGGGGTCAGCCCAAACTTCTATAATGTCGCCTGCACGCCGTCCTACAATTTTATAATTCAGTTTCTGACCGGAGACTTTTTCAAAAGCCTTTATCACTTCTAAAACCGAATAACCTTTCCCGGTACCAAGGTTGAAAACCTCAAAGGCTTTTTTCATCTTGTTTTGTATCATGCGATTCACCGCCACCACATGTGCTTTGGCAAGATCCACTACATGGATGTAATCTCGAACAGGGGTACCATCGGGGGTTGGATAGTCATCTCCAAAGACTTTTAATTGCTCGCGGATGCCGATGGCCGTTTGGGTAATAAAAGGAACCAGGTTGTTGGGAACGCCCAAAGGCAACTCCCCGATCAAAGCCGTTTCGTGCGCCCCGATAGGGTTGAAATAACGTAAGGCAATCCCCTGTATATCGGATGCATTAATTGTGTCTTGAATAATTTCCTCTGAAATTTGTTTTGTATTGCCATAGGGTGATTCTGCTTTTTTGATGGGTGCTTTTTCCGAAACGGGAAGTGTGTCGGGCTGTCCGTAAACCGTACACGATGAGGAGAAAACAAAATTCTGAACATTGTTATCTTTCATACTTTCCAGAATGTTCATGAGTGACACAAGGTTATTGCGATAGTACATCAACGGCTTTTCGACTGATTCTCCGACAGCCTTGAAAGCAGCAAAATGAATCACGCCCATGATGTCGTTATTCCTTTTAAAGAAATTAGCGGTTTTTGAACGATCGCCGAGGTCAAACACTTCCAAAACCGGTCGGATACCGGTGATTTTTTCAATTTTATCTATAATCTCAGCGCTTGAGTTGGAAAGGTTGTCCACAATAAGCACTTCAAAGCCCTTGTTTTGTAGTTCAACAACCGTATGGGAGCCGATATATCCGGTTCCGCCCGTAACAAGAATTTTCATAATTAAGCTTTTAAAAATTTGGAGTAAAAGTACAATGAATTTGGTATTGTGGATAGATAAATGATTTGTTGTGGTTTTCTTTCAGAAAACAAGTTACAGTTTTCTGACTTTAGCGGCTTCCAACACATATTTCTCATGGCTTTCAGGACATTCAGCCATGTTATTTTCATCAAACACGAGACGATGGCCATACTCACTCATCCAGCCAATCTGGCGAGCCGGATTTCCCACGACGAGTGCGTAAGACGGCACCTCTTTGGTCACCACTGCACCGGCACCGATAAAAGCAAACCGGCCAATGTTATGCCCGCAGACAATGGTGGCATTCGCGCCGATGGAGGCGCCACGCCGCACAATGGTTTCAGTGTATTGTCCACGCCGGTTTACATTGCTCCGCGGATTAATCACATTGGTGAAAACCATAGAAGGGCCGAGGAAAACATCATCCTCACAGATAACGCCCGTGTAAATGGAAACATTGTTTTGCACTTTTACGTTTTTGCCAAGCACCACATCCGGCGAAACCACCACGTTCTGGCCGAGATTACAGTTTTCTCCCAACTTGCATCCGGACATAAGGTGTGAAAAGTGCCAGATTTTAGACCCTTTCCCAATTTCGCAACCCTCGTCAATGACAGCTGTTTCGTGAGCAAAATATTCTTTATTCATGATTATTTATTTTTGTTCATAAATTCTAAAACCGCACCAACAATAACTTCCTGAATTTCCGGTGTCAGCTCCGTATGGATGGGCAACGACATAACCGACCGGCATAGCGCTTCCGTTACCGGAAAATCGCCTTTGCCGTATCGTCCATCGCGGTAAGCTTCTTGTAAATGCAATGGTACCGGATAGTAAACAGCTGAGGCGATATCACGTTTAGCAAGATAATTCATCAATGCTTTCCTGTCAACATCCTGTAACACCAGTGTATATTGGTGGAAAACATGGGAAGTAAAACGTGCCGTTACCGGTGTTTTAATGTTTTTGCAGCTGGCGAAAGCCTCGTCATAAAATGCAGCTGCTTTTTGGCGGGCAGCAGTGTATTCGTCAAGATATCGGAGTTTGATGTCCAAAACAGCAGCCTGTAATGAATCAAGACGGGAGTTAATACCAACATAATCATGATGATACCTGACTCTCATACCATGATTTGCCAGCATACGCAGTCTTTCGGCAAGAGAATCATCGTTGGTGAATACAGCACCCCCATCGCCGAAAGCGCCGAGATTTTTCGATGGGAAAAAAGAGGTACAGCCAATGAGCCCAATGGTTCCGGCTTTTTCTGTTTTGCTGTTTTCCTGATTTGTAAAATCAGCGCCCAAAGCCTGTGCGGTATCTTCTATCACACTCAGGTTGTGCTCACGTGCAATTTCCATAATTTGTTGCATATCGGCAGTTTGTCCGAATAAATGTACCGGAATAATGGCTTTTGTGCGCGGAGTAATGGCTTTTTTCACAGCTCCGGGGTCGATATTGTATGTGTCGGGGAGTACATCTACCAACACAGGTGTCAGCTTTAGCAAAGCAATGACCTCGGCGGTAGCAATAAAAGTAAAAGAGGTGGTAATGACCTCGTCGCCCGGTTGCAAATCAAGCACCATGAGGGCCAGCTGCAGGGCATCCGTACCATTACCACATGTTATCACATGTTTCACCTGCAAATATTCTTCAAGATGCCTTTGGAAGTTTTTAACCACCGGGCCATTGATAAAAGCTGTACTTTCCATCACTTCACGGATAGCTGCATCTACACTGTGCTTAATCTTCTGATGCTGACCGTAGAGGTCAACCATAGGATACTTCATGTTATTGCGCTCTATGTTTGTTTACTACCAATAGGTAATTTCTGTAAAATGGATTATTTGTCAACTACAAAAATAGGGAAAAGGAGGAAATGAAAAATCTTGACTAATGACCAATGACCAAATCACAAATAATGGGCTATACCTGGTCTATCCCACCGGCAACGAAAAGGAGAAGGTGGCTCCCTTTCCGGGCTGGCTTTTGATATGTAGCTGTCCGTTGTTGTGTTGGATAAATTCTTTCACCACAATCAGTCCGAGACCGGTACCTTTTTCTTTCTGTGTACCCAGCCTCGACTCTATCTTCTCTTTTTCTTTCAGGATTTTTTGAATATCATCTTCACTGATGCCCATACCGAGGTCCGTAACACTCACTTCCACTTCATTATTCCTTTTAACGACTACCACATGTATCTCACTGTCGGGATTTGAAAACTTAATAGCATTGGAAAGCAGATTCCGTATCACAATATCCATCAGATTCTTATCAAAGATTGCAAGAACTTTCTTATC
>CAYLSW010000182.1:0-4581 GCA_964386145.1 uncultured Lentimicrobiaceae bacterium
CAGGTTTTATACCGGCATATTGATGAGCAAAGAATTTTCCTGTTCTGCCATAGCCACTCTGGATTTCATCCAAAATTAATACTATCCCTTTTTGCCGGCTTATCTCAGAAATCTGCTTTAGAAAAGATACCGACGGGGCATCAAGTCCGCCCACACCCTGAATACCTTCCACCACAACAGCACAAATGTCGTTATCTTCAATCGCCTGTTTGAATTGGGCTAAGCAGTTCAAATCCAAAAAGTTGACCTGAAGACCATCGCGGTTTATCGGTGCCGAAATTTTGAGGTTGTCGGTAATGGCGAGCGCAGCCGAAGTCCTGCCATGAAAACTTCCTTTAAAAGCGATGACATTTTTTTTCCCTGTTTGAAAGGAAGCCAGTTTCAGCGCATTTTCAATGGCCTCGGCTCCCGAATTGCACAAAAACAATGAATAGTCCTTGTAGCCGGAGACCTCCGTCAGCTTTTCAGCAAATTTTTCCTGAATGGGCAGGTAAACAGAATTGGAATAAAAGACCATTTTCTCCAATTGCCTTTTGAGCATAGCCGTATAGACCGGGTGGGTATGTCCGATGGAAATGACGCCATGACCTCCATAAAGGTCCAGGTATTTCCGGTTTTGTTTGTCCCACAAATAAACACCTTCGGCTTTTTCTATTTCCACATCAAAGCGGGGATATACATCGAAAAGTTTCATGTGACTGTAATTTTTTCTTTTATCTGCGAAATCATTTCGTACGAGGATGTCAATCCACGGATCAGGGCTGAGCTGAGTCCCCTGTACTCCATTTCATTCAGCCCCCGGATGGTACAACCTTTCGGAGTAGTTACTTTATCTATTTCACTTTCAGGGTGAGCATGGACATTTCCAGCCAAAATACTGGCAGCACCCAAACAGGTTTGCACGGCAATAGCCTTGGCTTCATCGGCATCAAAACCCAGTTGAATACCACCCTGTGTTGTGGCACGAATCAACCGCAACCAGAAAGCGATACCACTGGCACCCAGTACGGTAGCAGCCTGCATCAGTTGGTCATCAATAATGAGAGTTTTTCCCAACGTATTAAAAATAGCCTGTGCGGTTTCAATACTTTTTTTGTCGCCGTTATAACTTAAGCAGGTCATCGACTGGCTCACGGCTATGGCTGTGTTTGGCATGGAACGAACGATGGCACAATCCTGCCCCACAGCATCTTTTAGCGCTTCGAGTGTCAAACCGGTTATGGTTGAAATGATTACTTTATTTTTCAGCAAAGGCTTTACCTGCCCGACAATGTCAGTAAACTGGCCGGGTTGTACCGAGAAAATAATCACTTCCGAACTTTCTACCGCCAAGGCATTATCCGTGGTAAAATATACCTGCTCACTCTCCACTAATGGGGTCTTAGGCAATTTTCTTTTAGTCGCAACAATTTGAATTTCATTCTTTAGCGGGGATGCCAACAGTCCTTTTACGATGGATAACCCCAGATTTCCTGTGCCGATAATGGCAATTTTAGTCTTTTTCATTTTGATTACTTTTTTAAAAATAGCCTGGTTTTAATTTTAGTCCCTCATCAGCTGCAAAGCCAAACATTAGGTTCATATTTTCCACCGCCTGGCCGGCAGCTCCTTTCAACAGATTGTCGACTACAGAAACTATCAGCGCTTTGTCTCCGTGCTTTTCCACATGAAGCAGACAATAGTTAGTGTTGACTACCTGTTTCAGATGGATGGGTAAATCGCTGACCACAGTAAACATTTTTTTCTTGTAAAAATCTTTATACAGGTGGATCAACGTTTGTTCTGACAAATCACATTCGGTGTAAACCGTTGTCAGAATACCTCTTGTAAAATCACCCCGTATGGGAATAAAATTGAGTTCCCGGTTAAAGCCGGGCTGAACATCCAGCAGTGTTTCTTTTATTTCGTCAAGATGCTGGTGGACAAACGGTTTGTAAACAGATACATTATTATTTCGCCAGCTGAAATGGGAGGTTTCCGAAAGGGAGCGTCCGGCTCCTGTCGATCCTGTAATTCCATGAATATGAATATTATCATACAGTATTTTGTGATTCGCCAGGGGCAGCAATGCCAGCTGAATAGCCGTGGCAAAGCATCCCGGGTTAGCTATATTTTCAGCAGAAACGATAGCCTCCCTGTTTTTCTCCACCAGGCCGTAGATGAACTTTCTTTGCACTGTGTGGTTGTTCGCTCTGAGCCGGAAATCGTTACTTAGATCGATGATTTTTGTCCGGACGGAAAAAGGATGCTCCTGAAGAAATTTCATTGAATGACCATGACCCAGACTGAGAAAAAGTACATCTACATCACTATCTACCTGTCCCGAAAATGTTTGGCCTTTAAGCATGAACAAATCTTCGTGAATACTCCGTATTTCTTCTCCTGCATGAGAGTGGCTGTAAACAAACCGGAGATTCACCTCCGGATGAAACATTAAAACCCGGATTAACTCACCGGCTACATAACCCGTTCCGCCTATAATTCCTGCCTGTATCATAGTTGTCCGTTTACATTTTGAAAGATTTTCATGGAATTAGCCATGATTTTTACAAAACCTTTTACATCTTCTCCTGTCCAGGCTTTGTTTATTTCTCCATAGTCCCCGAAATCTGAGTTCATCAAATCGTGAGAAGATTGGATACCCTGTATTTCAAATCGGTATGGATGCAGGGAAATAGAAACTTCTCCCGAGACAAATTGCTGGGTATCCGATAAGAAATTTTCGATATTTCGCATCACGGGATCAAAATACTGAGCTTCGTGGATAAACATGCCGTACCAGCTTGCCATCTGCTCTTTCCAGTGAAGCTGCCATTTGCTCAGGGTGTGTTTTTCCAGCGTATGGTGGGCTTTGATGATGATGGAGGCGGCTGCGGCTTCAAAGCCGATTCTTCCTTTTATACCGATGATGGTATCTCCGGTATGCATGTCCCGTCCAATAGCATATTTTGATGCCTCAGCTTCAATTTGCTGAATTGCTTTTACCGGTTTGACATTCTCCCCGTTTACGGTGATGATCTCTCCCTTTTCAAAGCCAATGGTCAGGATTTCCGGTTCTGTTTTGGACACTGTGGAGGGAAAGGCTTCTTCCGGCAGCGGTTCGTTGGCAGTAAGGGTTTCTTTACCGCCGATACTGGTTCCCCACAGTCCTTTGTTGATGGAATATTTTGATTTTTCCCAATCTGTTTTCACGCCATATTTTGCCAGGTAATCAATCTCATTCCGGCGGCTTAGGATTTGGTCTCTTACCGGTGTTAATATTTCAAGTTCAGGTGCTACCAGCTGAAAGACAAGGTCAAAACGAATCTGGTCGTTACCTGCTCCGGTACTTCCGTGGGCTATAAATGAGGCTCCGATGGCATTGGCATATTCTGCCAGTGCTTTGGCCTGGAAAACACGTTCGGCACTCACCGACAATGGATAAGTGTTGTTTTTCAATACATTTCCAAATATGAGATATTTAACAATATGCTCATAAAAGTCCTCGCAGCCATCAATAGTGTGGTGGGTTTTAGCCCCCAGTTGGTAAGCCTGCTTTTCAATTTTCCGGAGCTCTGTTTCTGAGAAACCACCGGTGTTGACAATGGCGGTATGAACTTCCAGTTGTTTTTCATGTATAAAATATTTGACACAATAAGAGGTGTCCAGTCCGCCGCTAAAAGCCAGCAATACTTTTTTGTTTTTCATTTGTTCAGGATTTTACTGATTTTCGGATAAAGTGAGTTTTTCAAGGGGAAGTGGTTGCTATGATTTTTGAGGAATTTTTTAAACTGTTCCCACGGCACTGTTCCTCTCTTTCTTTTTGCAGACAAGCCGGGAGCTTGAGCCGGATTATATACCATACCGGTACACAAACACATCTTCCGGTCTGTTCGCATTAGAATATCGTAATTGGTACAGCTTTCACAACCTTTCCAGAAAGTTTCGTCAGTGGTAAGTTCAGAAAAGGTTACCGGTTGATAACCCAATCCCGAGTTTATTTTCATGACGGCAAGGCTCGTGGTAATACCAAAAATTCTTGCTTCCGGAAATTTCTTTTGCGAAAGCTCAAATATTTTCGACTTGATATTTTTTGCCAGACCGGTTTTACGGTATTCAGAATGAACAATAAGGCCCGAATTTGCCACAAATTTTTGACCTTCCCAACTCTCTATGTAACAAAACCCGACTACTTTTTCTCCTTCTAAAGCAATTACTGCATTTCCCTTCCGGATTTTTGTCCGAATGTATTCGGATTTTCTTTTGGCAATTCCCGTGCCTCTATGTATGGCCGCTTCTTCAATCATGTTACAAACCGACTGTGCGTATTTTTCATGACCACTATCAGCCACATTAATAGCAACTTGCATAATAAAAAAATCTAAGGATAAATATTTAATAAAATAGAAACTGAAAAAAGGCAGAGCACTGAGCCCCGCAAAAAAGATTAAACCCCGAAGGGGGGCCTGTTGTTCCTTGGAAAAACAAAAGTATGGAGAGTATCCAACACAACGGGATGTTGATTATAGGAAATTGGATATGTTTTATTCTTCTTCATATTTATGGCGCAAATATATCCGTTTTTTCAATAAAACAAATAAA
>CAYLSW010000183.1:0-4504 GCA_964386145.1 uncultured Lentimicrobiaceae bacterium
CTTTCATCTTCTTAAAGAAGATTTGCTTGACCAAATTAGCAGGAACGGATAGGCTAGATTCTCTCGCCACAACGCCATAAATGAAAGAGGCTTATTCAAACAGGTTTTTATGGCATTTTACACAAGCTGCTTTTTTCCATTTTCCTTTGATATTGGTAGGGTGTTTAAATTCAAGGCTTGCTTTAATACCAGCCATTTCAAGATTCCCCGGAATGCCCTGTTTTTTTATTTCATGACATAAGTCGCAGTCTCTTGCAATCACATCTCCCTTTTCATCTACAAAAGAATCGTTATGGCAGCGAAAGCAACCATTGGCTTCAACGTGCCCGATATAGTTGAGATGTGCACTCCATTGAGCTTTCATCCCGGGGAAAACATTTCTTTTATAAGCAGCTTGCAGGATTGTAATAGTTTTGTTAATCAGCACTTTACCCGTGTCATATATTTCAGGATACATCAGCTGATAATAATCAGTAAATTCAGATTGGATAAACCGGTTGGCGCTGTCGAGACTGGGAAACGAATTGTTGTACAAAATATCCATTGCTTCCATTTTTACATCCGGCAAACTTCTTGGGATTTTACCCCTGCTCATGGCGTCATCAAAAAATCTAATTGGGGATTTAAAATCATGAGAAGGTCGGTTATGGCAATCGACACAATCCATTACCCGATGCTTTAAAGTATCCATCTGTGCGGTAGAATAAGTATTGGCTGTATCGCGGTAAACAGAAACTTCTCCGGTTTTAAGATTGGTATATTTTACTAAAGCAATTGTGTCGCGTTTGAAGTCGGCAGATACATATTCTATTTTTACTTCCGGGTTCACATGCCAGTGAATACCGCTTTTTTGGCCTAAAACTTCATATTCGGGCCCCGTTTTCATTAACATTGTGATATCCCATTCTGTAGTTTTTTCGTCTGACAGATAATATTTCTTTGAAATTAGTTTTCTGGCATAGAATTTTTCAGGCCAATGGCATTCTTCACAGGTTTCTCTTGCGGGGCGCAACGCGCGTACCGGTGTTGCAATGGGTGTAGGATAAGAATGGGTTAAAACAGCATAAACCTGATGCAAACCCGAAAGTTTTGATTTGACATACCAATTGGCACCAGATCCCACATGGCATTCCACACAATTTACCTTTGCATGAGCCGATTGATGGTAAGTGATATATTCGGGCGACATTACCTTATGGCACAACGTCCCGCAAAACCTGTTTGATTCGGTATAATGAAAAGCTTCATAACTACCCAAAGCTGTAAACAAAATGAAAACCGCAGAACCTAATACAAAAATAAAAACAATCATTCGTTGCCCGGGATCATTTAAATCTATTTTTGGAAATTTAAATTCTCGTTGAACTTGCCGTTTTTTATCTCTTTTGAATTTTCGCCAGGTTCCAATGGGAATTAACAGCAACCCGATAATGAGGAAGACAGGGAGAATGATGTAAGTAAACAGTCCGAGATACTGACTAATACCGCCCGGAAAAGCAGTAGAAATCAGAATTAGGAATAATATTATCAGAAAACTAACAGAAGCCATCACGACTCCCGTAATGGTCGTCCAGCTGTAAAATGATTTTGGCAATTTTTTCATATCAATTTCCTTCAGTAGTCAATTAAATTCAACATAACCCTGCCTTAATCCTCTCTTTAATGAACCAGGCAGAATTCATCAAAAAAAAAACGACAGAAGTGAATTTTACAGTTTCTGCCCGTATTCATTACACAAAACTCCGGGAATAATGATACGATAAAGGTAATTTCCTGAAAATATCTCCCCGGTTTCAAAAACTTATTTCTTTAAAGTTCGCAGAAAACTAATTATAGCCCAAATGTTTTCTTCATCCGGAATCTTTTTGCTGTATCCCTTCATCTCATCTCTTCCCACGGCGGTCATATAATACAATTCGCCATCTGTATAAGCCTGAAATTCAGCAGTACTAAAGTTACCAGGCAAAGTCTTTAGTTGCAAAGCTTTAGAGCCATCTCCGAGGCCTTTCGACCCATGACAGGATTTGCAATACTTACTGTAAAGCATTTTCCCCAACTTTAGATCTCTTTTATTGCCTTTATAGGGATTTTTCATTTTCTTGTATTTTTCAGGAATCTCCCATTTGGCACCCTTCTTTTGAGTCTGAGGAATCATAAAGGCTGTTAATGTCCCAATGAAAAGCATCAGGGCAAAAAGACTAATTAATTTGTTCAAACTTATTTTGTTCATCTTAAGTTAAGTTAATCCGTTTGTTAAAAATTCCATAATCGTGTGATGGTAAAACCAATCATAAAGTCGCCTTTTGTCCAGTCATTAAAATTATTCATATAAATGTCCTGGGGCAAAATCCCATTGGCTGTCGTAAAATAAATCTGGATAGAGTGTCCTGATGTTTCCACCTGATACCCGAAGCCAAAATTTGGCTTTGCGGCATTGGTTTCCGTAAAACTTCTTTGCTCAGAAATACCCTGAATTTTTAAAGGTACATCATACTGAAATATAATGGAGGATTGCGGTGAAAATTTTATTTGTCCGTTCATTCCCACACCTATGTTATCATGATTATTTGTAGAAGCAACCATGTTATAATGGGTAAAACTTGTTGTAACTTCGAGTGATAACCAATCGCTAAACTTTCTACTCACTATCAATTGACTAAAATAGGAAAACCTGTTGCTAAATTTGTAGGTTGTGCCAAACGCATTGTCGCTCCTTCCATCTATGGCAAAATCAACAAACACTGCCACGGCAACGGGAATGCGGTTTGACCGTGTTTGCTCAAGGATAACCCACTTTGCCTGAAAGTCGTTGTACATATTCTTTTTGGTGAGGCCATAGCCAATCGTCAGGTTTTTAACAGGGGTGTAATTCAATCCAAGGCGTATGTTTGCCCCGGGAGCATATATACCAAAAAGATCAGAAATTCCATTTTGGTTTATCAGCCCGAACCTGTGTTGTATAATGAATTCCAGTGTTTTTGCCGGTGGTGCAAGCGTTGTTTGGTTATCAATCAGCAACTCGCTATCCCAGGGAAAGTTTACCGGTTTATCACTTTTCTTTTCTTTCGAAGCCTCTTGTGCAAATCCTGTGCCTACGATTAAACAGATAAGCAGAAAATTTAATATTAATTTTTTCATCCTTTAATAATTTTATGTCATTATAAAAAATTGAAAACTATATCTGAACCATACAAAGCCTTCTTTCGGTGTTTTCAAAAGAAAAATCACATGCTTGCAGAAAAACTTAATTTGTTCTATTTCCATGTTCGTCACATACACATCGTTTAATTATCTAAAGCGCCCTGTTTAATCCATTGTAAAACAAACTGTGCCTGGACATCGGTATATTTTTTCCAGGTGTGACCTGAACTATTAACCGGATTAGGAATCCAATAGATTTTACTGGATACAGGATCCGATATGTTGATCAGACCCATACTTGTAATGCTGTTATAAGCATAGCCTGTGGTTAAATCAGGAACCTGGCCGCCCGTGTTATGGCAGACAGTACAGTTTGAATTATCATTAAAGATGGGCTCAATCGTCTTTGCAAAACTAATTGTATCTGCAGGATTGGGGGGTGGAATAACCGGTTTTACAAGGGTATCATATTGACATGAACTTACCAGCGCCATCAATATAAAAAATATAAATGCCGAAAATTTATGATTTATCTTCATTCGCTTATAATTTATTTTATTACCGGAAAAATATTTTTCAACAATAGCCATTATCATCCTCGTTTTTATGCAAAAGCCTCTTTAATCATATTTTGGAAATATCAAAAATAAGCTTCTTAAAATGACCTCATTTTAATGGCTTTTTAAAACTGTGCAAAGGCCATATCATAAGTATACCCTTTGCACAGTAAGCATTGATTAACATACAGCACTTATTCTAAAGCCTGAATACTGTTAGTGAGAAGGGCTTTAACATAGTCTGCGTTGTGAACTCCTTCACTACCGTCCTCTCTTACCATATTATAATTAAGTAAGGCTCCGGCCACATCAGCAGACATTTTCCCGGTGATAATTCGACCACTTGCAGACATTGCTCCATGACTAACCAAAAGAGTTTTAAGTTGTGCCAATAAATCAAGCACCTCCGTTTGCGTAGCCTCAATTTTTGCATCTATCCCCGAAGGATGACAGGTAATACAGCCGGCAGTGTTAATTTTTTCATGACCGTGATACAGATAAGTCATTCCCATTTGGTGTCCGCCGGCCTGTACGCCAAAAGCGTCGGCCATGTGGCAGGTAACACAACCATTGGTAACTTCCGTAGTGTGGGCAGAGTTTGAATACCCGCTTCCGATTTCATAGCCACCGCTTCCGCCCAAAATACCCGCCTGAGGACCATGGTGCGCTCCCCAGTAGGGTGAGGTTATGGTAACCGAGTCGCCTCCAACAACAGGCATGGGAGATGGAATACGTGGCTGATGACAATTCGCACAAAGGTTTCCTTTGCCAAAATCCACAGTTTTACCACTGGCCCATAATTTTAC